>JBEMAY010000046.1:0-25842 GCA_040274765.1 Psychrobacillus sp. | reverse complement strand
CCTTGCCCCTCGGGTCAAATGGATAAAAGCTCCGGTGGCTGGAGAACTGCCTCCTCGCTTTTCCCATTTGCCTGTCGAGGCAGAAATAGGCGATTACGCATTTCTAGTTGTCTAGCTCCATCGCCTTGCCCCTCGGGTCAAATGGATAAAAGCTCCGGTGGCTGGAGAACTGCCTCCTCGCTTTTCCCATTTGCCTGTCGGGGCAGAAATAGGCGATTGCGCATTTCTATATAAAGGGAAGGATGAGTTTAATGGAATTACATGAGAATTCAACAAAGAGATTGGCTAATGGAGTGGAGATGCCACGTCTTGGACTAGGTGTATACAAGATGACCGAGCCAGAGGTTGCTCGTAAAGCAATTACACATGCTTTAGAATCAGGTTATCGTCATATTGATACGGCTTCCTTATATGCAAATGAAAAAGAAGTGGGGGAAGCTGTTCGTGCTTCTGGAATCTCACGCAAAGAGATTTTTGTAACTACTAAGGTTTGGAATACTGATCAAGGCTATGATCAGACGTTAAGAGCCTTTGAAAAGTCTTTAGAGCTATTAGGTATGGATTATGTAGATCTATACTTAACTCATTGGCCAGTTGCTGAGAGTTATATAGATACATATCGTGCAATTGAACGTCTTTACGAGGAGAAGCTTATTCGAGCAACAGGCGTATCTAATCATAATCAGCACCATTTAGAGGCAATTGCTGCTAAAGCTAATATAAAGCCTATGGTCAATCAGATAGAGTGCCATCCTAGACTGACACAGTATGATCTTCGAGAGTACTGTGCCTCTGAGGACATTGCAGTTACGTCTTGGTCACCGCTAGCTAGAGGTAGATTATTAGAGGAGCCTACGTTGGCTCGCATCAGTGCTAAGTATGGGAAATCTACCGCGCAGGTGATTATCCGCTGGCATTTACAGCATGACTTAATTGTTATTCCAAAGTCTATTACTCCGGAAAGAATCCATGGAAATTTCGATGTGTTTGACTTTGAATTATCATTCGAAGATGTGAAAAATATTGATGCACTCAATTTAAATGAGCGAACTGGAGCAGATCCAGATAATTTTAGCTTTTAATAAATAGAAAAAAATGGTCGTTACTGAGGGGATTTCAGTAACGACCATTTTTTATTCGCTGTTATAACATGTATGAATTTTTCCCAGTGAAAGAATAGGAAGTAAAAGGGATACAGCGTCAATAAAGGGGGTTTATTCTAATATTACCCATTAGACATTATTTTATTCAAAAAAATTCATGGAAACTGCTTGTTAAAGTTTATAAATTAAAGGAAAGTTTCATATAGGATAACTCAAAAGGTATAACGAATATATTTACTTTCTTCGAAGCAAACAGCCTTCCTTTAGCCCCACCACATTAAACAAACAAATACTGACCACAAGGATACGATGAGGCCAATCATGGCAACACCTAAAATGTATACATCATTAAACTGTTTATCTATTTTTTTAACCTTAACTAACAAATAGACTAATAAAGGTGTAGCTAAGTATAGAATGATACTAATCACCGTTATGATGGTCAAGTAATATACCGGTGGGACGTTATTAGCCATATTTTCATCTACATAATAGGCTAAAGCTTGTCCGAATAAGCCTAATAGGGTTGCAATTATTATTAATACCCACAAAAGAAAGTGCCATTTTTTCAAAACTCATGCCTCCTTAGTTAATTTAGAGAATAATATATTTAGTGTAATATTACACTAAATATAACTAATTTTCTAAAACTTTTAATCTTAATTTTGAAGGGAATCTTAATTATTTATAGAAGGTATGTATGGTGCTTTTAATGGAAATGATTCTGCGACCGAAGGAGGGATTTTTTATGACAAAAGAGAGAATTTTACCGAAGCCAGATAGATATGCTGTTTGTTCCCCTGATGGTATACCTATTAAGGAATTTTATAAGGGAATATTTGAAGAAGTTTTTCTCTTTTTTCATCCTTTTATTAAACCAAAAACAATTAAATATGAACTCTTTGAGCCAGATACATATCCAAGTATAACCGACATTATGAAACATTGTGAGATCCTTACTTGGAGCCAGTTTTTAAAGCTTTCTAGTATTGATAACTATCAACAATTAGATATTGGATTAAGAACTTCTATTTCAGGGCTAAACCAAACCTATAAAAATGAAAAAATAGCTAAGGCTATTCTAGATGTATGTGAGCAAGAAGAAATTATTGCTCCAGCAGAGGGATGTTTCCCAGAAACGTTAATATCAGGTGTATTGGAGAGTATAAAAAAACAGGGACATGATTGGATTTGGAATGGAGATGAATTTGGTACAGAACGAAAATTAGAGTATGTTGAGGATTTAGTTACCAATTGCGACACTTTTCCTATCTATCCTATAAACCTCTTTACTCATGATCATAGTATATTGTTAACCACCCATTGGGATAGTCATTTTTCAATGCTATGTTCAGATAAAAATACAATAAATGAAATAGTTACATCCTGTAATCTAGAAGGTTTTTATTGCGATGAAAGTACCAGAATCTATTGGAGTATAAATTGATTTTATAATGTTTTTAAAGGGGAGATGTGTTATGTCTTTTGAGGAGCTAACAAAAGAAAAAGGATATCATATTTCATTTGAAAGTATTTCAGAACCTCGAATAGATGGAATTCAGCTTAGAATAATAGTAAATAAAAGTGCCAATCCAACTGATTTACTTATTTATCCCCACCCAGATAGTAATGTTACAAGGTTACAGATTGATTTTAAAAACTATATATCCTATTACGTTATTTATGATGATTATACTAAATGGAATGATGAAGAAGAGTACGAGGGGGAATCCTTTGGAATTTATAAAAAATCTAATTTCTTTCGTTTCTTACAAGAGGACACATCTTTAGGTTCGTATTTTCCAAATGGAACAATTACTCATTATTCGTTATCTTGTATCGAACATAGAGTAGACATCGTTTCAAAATATGAGCCAGTAATTACTGCACTAAAATGAAGTTTTTACACCGATTTATATGGCAACAGTTTATCTTACTTTTCTATGACAAAAAAAAACATCGATTTAATCGATGTTTTTAGTTTGAGCTCTTTTATTTTCAGGACTCTTTAGCCAATGGCGGATACCTTTTCCAGCATATGGCTCATCTACATAACGAGGGATGATATGTAAATGAGCGTGCATAATATGTTGACCACCAATTGAGTTGCAATTCCAACCAATGTTATAGCCATCAGGATTGTATAGCTTGTCTATATAGTCTTTTGCTTCTTTAAGTAGATATTTCGTTGCAGTCCATTCCTGTTCGGTTAATTCAAAAACTGTTTCTCGATGTGCCCGTGGAATTATAAGTCCAGAGCCTATAAGGATTTCCTGTGGTACTTGAATAAACATACAATTTTCATTTTCAAGAACAACCTTTTGATTATCAATTAAGTCGAGGTGACAAAAAGGACAATCGTTCATCGCTTATCCTCAGCAATAATTACTTCTCCAGTAATCGGATGCTTGAATTGAACTTTAAAGGCATGTAATTCATATGTTTTAGTAGGTGATTTTTTTGCTCCATATAAATCATCTCCAACAATTGGGTGGCCTAAATGTGCTAAATGAACACGAATTTGATGCGTGCGACCCGTTTCTAAAATAGCATGAACCTTTGTAAATTGTTCATGTCTGCCAACTACCTCGTAATGGGTAATTGCCAGCTGTCCAGAAGGAGATACACGTCTTCTAGTAGGATGGTGTCTGTCGCTACCAATCGCAGCACGAACCGTACCATGATTACTCTTCATTTGTCCTTCCACAATTGCTTCATACGTACGGACAATTTCTTTTTGCTCTATCATTCGATCTAGCATGCCTTTAACAATTGGATTCTTTGCTACTACTACCAGCCCTTTAGTACCTTCATCGATGCGGTGGACATGCTCGCCGTACTGATGTCCCTTACTTTGTAAATAATGGCTAACGGTATTCATCAAAGTATGGTTTTGACCTTGCTCGTTTGGGTGAGTGGACACCCCTCGTGGCTTAGAGGCGATTAGGATATAGTCATCCTCGTAAGCTATATATAATGGTATGCGATCAGATGGTAAATAGTTAGAGGATTCACCTTCCCACTTAAAGGTCAAAACATTGCCTTTTTGCTGAGGTAATTTCCATTGCAAGAGCTCACCATTTTGGTCTGTCACGGCTTTTTGCATTCGCAGCTCATGGATGAGTTTTTTACCGAGCTTCCATTTAGTTTGGAGTAGCTGGTCGATTGTTAAGTCGTCCTCTTGTACAGTATAAGTAAGTATATGTTGCATAATCTCTCTCCTTTAAAAAAAGTCATGTCAATGAGACATGACCTTTTTCTTTATTTTAATACAACTTGATCAAAAAATGCTTGAATATTTTCATTTGGTTGAGCATTAGGCATACGGGCAACCTCTTTACCATTCTCAAAATGAATTAACGTAGGCGTACCTTCGATAGCAAAGTCGTTCCATCCTTGTTCATACTCTAAAACATTATATTTGAAAATCTCTACATTATTTTCTTCCGCAAGAGGTGTTAATCTTGGCGTCATTTCCTTACAATGTGAGCATTCAGGACTAAAGAAATAAACGGTAAAGGTTTCCCCTTTTTTAATTTTATTATCTAAATCCTTTGGTAAAATAATATTTTGGTAATTTGGATCATCAAGTAAGTCAATGGTAGATTGCTTTAAATTATCTGTATCATAAGGATTATTCTCTAAAGCGTTTTTATTTTTTTGACTGTTTAATACAAAAATTAATACAAAAACTAATATTATTACTCCGCCGATAATGGCAACTTTCTTCATGTTACTTGTCCTCCTTGAGACTCTTCAAAATAACTAAGCTACTAATTGCGATTAAAAGAAACGCTATTAAAGCCAAGAATGGGATAGTGATAAATCCGAATACATTTATATATTCACCACTACAAGGAACTCTACCGCAAGCAGGGGCTACGTCCTGTAAAAAAGCCAGCTTTTGTAGACTATAATGATAAATAGAGAAGCATAGTCCTATTGTAGAAAATATGAGGGTAGTCACAGCAATCTTTGCATTTTTTTGTGCTATAGCTATCCCAAGTATAATCACGAGAGGATACATGAGAATGCGTTGATACCAACATAACTCACAGGGCTCGTATTGCCGTATCTCAGAGAAATACAAGGAACCTAGGGTCGCTACAAATGCAACGGACCACATGAATAACATAATATTTTCGATTTTCTTAGTCATCGTTATGCTCCTTTAAAATGCTTTGAACTCACATAGAATTATAAGCGTTTAGAAGGGGCATGTAAAATATTTTATTAGTGAACAAAATAGTTATATAATCAAAGATAGTACTAAAAAGAGGAGCGGTATAATGTCGGAAGAATTTGACTTATCACAGTTTGAAAAAAGTATGATTATTAGAGAAATGACTTTCTCAGATATAGATTCTATTTTAGAAATTTCACGCTTATGTTTCCCAGGTATGGATCCTTGGAAAGTTGAACAATTAAAAAGTCACCTGACCATATTCCCAGAAGGACAATTGGTTGCCGAATTAGACGGCAAAGTGATTGGCTCCTGTTCAAGTCTTATTATTAATTTTGATGAGTATGATGATCGCCATTCTTGGTCTGACGTGACTGACAAAGGGTATATCACCAATCATAATCCTGATGGATATAATCTATATGGTATTGAAGTAATGGTACATCCTAAATATCGCCGAATGAAAGTTGGACAAAGACTTTATGAAGGTAGAAAGGACATTGCACGCCAATTTAATTTAAAATCAATCATTATTGGTGGTCGTGTACCTAATTATCACAAGTATGCCGATGAAATGTCACCACGTGAATACGTAACTGCCGTCTCTCGACATAAATTATATGATCCAGTTCTAACGTTCCAGCTTATGAATGGCTTTACGCTAATGCGTATTAACCCAAATTATTTACCAGATGACGTTGCCTCTGCAAAATATGCAACATTAATGGAATGGAATAACGTCGATTATATTCCATTGTCCAAGCGTCACTTTAAAACAAGCTACCCGGTACGAATTTGTGCAGTTCAATATATGATGCGGAAAATCAATTCTTTTGAGGAATTCGCTAACCAATGTGAGTACTTTGTAGACGTTGCTTCCGATGCACAATCTGACTTTGTAGTATTTCCAGAGATTTTTACTACACAACTCATGTCATTTTTAGATGAACCATCTCCAAGCCAGGCAGTACGTAAGCTAACAGAGTACACTCCTCAATATATGGAGCTATTCTCTGATCTTGCGGTACGATATAACATTAACATTATTGCAGGTTCTCATTTCGTAGAGGAAGAAAATGAGGAAATATATAATATTGCTTACTTGTTCCATCGTGATGGATCTATTGATAAGCAATATAAAATTCATATAACTCCTAATGAAAGAAAATGGTGGGGAATCAGCGCAGGAGACTCTGTTAAAGTTTTTGATACAGACTGTGGGAAAATTGCCATCCAAATATGCTATGATATCGAATTTCCAGAGCTTGCAAGAATTGCAACAGATATGGGAGCAAATATTATTTTCACGCCATTTTGTACAGAGGATCGACAAGGCTATTTAAGAGTTAGATATTGTGCTCAGGCTCGTGCTGTCGAAAATCAAATATATACTGTAATCTCCGGTACTGTAGGAAATTTACCTCAAACTGAGAATATGGATATCCAGTATGCTCAATCAGCAATCTTTGCCCCTTCTGACTTTGAATTTGCTCGGGACGGAATCGTTGGAGAAACAGAGCCAAACGTGGAAATGGTATTAATCGGAGATGTGGATTTAGAAATTTTAAGAAGACAACGTCAAGACGGTACAGTGAAGCATTTAAAAGACCGTAGACATGACGTATACAGTATAGATTATAAAAAATGATGGATGGAGTAGAGATATATGTCCTTTAAAAAACTCTTCGAGCAATGGAATAGTGTAAATGATATGGAAGGTGTATGGAAAGACGACCTCAAGCTTTTAGCCATCGATGAAAAAAGACAAGAGGATGCTTTTTATCGTGACTTGGAATTTGGTACCGGTGGTATGCGAGGAGAAATAGGTGCTGGAACGAACCGTATAAACAATTATACGGTTCGCAAGGCAACTGCGGGTTTAGCAGCGTATATAAAAACAGCTGGTAAGGATGCGATGAATCGAGGAGTGGTTATTGCTTACGATAGTCGAAGATTCTCTCCCGAATTTGCGCAAGAGGCTGCAAACACGTTAGCTAGTGCTGGTATTAAGGCTTATATTTATCGTGAGCCTAGAACAACTCCACAGCTTTCTTTTTCAGTCAGAAAGCTGAATGCATATATGGGGATTGTTATTACTGCTAGTCATAACCCACCTGAATACAATGGTTATAAAGTATACGGGCAAGACGGTGCCCAGTTAAATTTACAGGATGCAGATACTGTTATTGAATATGTAAAAAAAGCGGGAGACGCACTGTCTATTAAAAATAATGAAATTGATGAGAATCTAATTGTTTATTTAGATGAGAGCATAGATTCCTCATACATAGATGCGTTAAAAACAGTTCAAGAAAATCCCGAACTAGCATCAAAGACAGATTTAAAAGTAGTATTTACCCCATTACATGGAGCTTCAGGTAAAACTACAAAGCATATTTTAGCCGAAGCAGGCTATCAGCATATCTTTTTCGTGGACGAGCAAATGGAGCCAAATGGAGAGTTCCCAACAGTTGTATCTCCTAACCCTGAAGAGAAAAGTGCCTTTGAATATGCCATTCGATATGGTGAGCAGCAGGATGCAGATATTTTAATAGCAGTAGATCCAGATGGTGACCGAGTAGGAGCAGCAGTCAAGACAAAAAGTGGCTATAAACTCCTAACGGGCAATCAAACCGGTGCTATTTTAATAGAGTACTTGTTAATGATGCGTAAGGAAAAAGGGACGATGCCAGCAAAAGGTCGAGTATTTAAAACAATTGTAACTTCTGATTTAGGCAGAGTAATCGCAGAGTACCACGGTGCGAGTACGGAGGACGTGCTAACTGGCTTTAAATTTATTGGCGAGAAAATTAAAAAATATGAAGAAACAAATGAATTTGAATTCCTCTTTGGCTATGAAGAAAGCTATGGCTATTTAGTCAAGGACTTTGCAAGAGATAAGGATGCAATTCAAAGTGTCTTGGCATTAGTCGAAGCAGCTGCCTACTATAAACAGAAGGGGCTGACATTAGTAGATGTTTTGAACAGTCTATATGAAAGACATGGCTATTATCTAGAAGGCTTAGTGTCCGTTACGAAAAAAGGTGTAAGCGGAGCAAAGGCTATTGCTAACCTGCTGGAGCAAATCAGAGTGAACCCGATAACAGAAGTTGCAGGGATCGAAGTGCTGTCTCAGGAGGATTATTTATCATCTATAAGAACATTTACGGATGGCAGAGAGCAAGAGAAAATATTATTACCTTCTTCCAATGTATTAAAGTACTTTTTGGCAGACGGTTCCTGGGTATGTGTACGACCAAGTGGAACAGAGCCAAAAATCAAATACTATTTTGGAGTAACAAGTGATTCTGCAGAAGAAAGCCATAAAAAGCTGGAATCGATTAAAGAATCCTTTACTAGAAACTTAAATCAATATTTAGAATAGATAAGAGGCGCTGAATAAATTAATTATTCAGTGCCTTTTTTCTATAAACAGTTTTATTTTCACATTTGATGGAGAGCGACAAGCCACGCCTGGCGAAAGTTCCAACGAAAGAGTAAATTAATATTACTATTATTTAGGATATATGAGGTTAGGATTGGTTTTATTATGAGGTGTTACATAACTCAAAGGACAGGTTAGTGGAAGAAGAGAAATTGAGTTTTTATGTCATACTTGAACCAAAGAGTGTTATAAAAGGAAAGATTTATTTAGAGCATTGGTCAGATATTTACCTCATAAAGTATGGACTAATATTATGGTTATTGATAATAAAATAATAGATTCTAGCTAAATCAAAAAGAGTCTGCTTCTGGATTTTTGCAGACTCTTTTTTGAAATTAAAACTTAATATGGACATATAAAACTAGATTAGTTTCAGTATCAACCATTAAATATAATCCTTTAGTTTTCCTATGATCACTAAAATATCTAATTGCTAACGAGTTCCTTAATTCATCATTTACTAACCAATTTTTTGGATAAATAAGAATGTCTTCTTTTCCAGAAGAAATTGCACAAAGACATTCGTAAATTGTATCGAATTCAATATTTTCATATGAATCAATAAAAGAAAAATCAACCTGATAAAGCATTTTACTTTTTACTTGATAAGGGTGTAGCTGTTTATAGTTACCTTCCCTCATAAAAACATCATTAATAATAGGGTTAATCTCTATCTCACTACAATGTTTCAACGAATTTTCAAGAGGTTGACTTAACATTATCTCTGTAACTTTTTCGTCCTCTTTTATTAATTCTATTGAATTGAAGTGCAGAGCAACTTCTTGGATTATTAGTGCAAAGACATCCTTATTAGGAATATTTATGTGTATAAGAATGTCAGTTGTTGATGTCTCTAATTGTTTTTTATAGGATATTAAAAAGTATTGTGTTAAAGAAGTAAACTTAGGAAAAATATTATCTGGATTATTAAAAATAGAAACTTGAAAATTCATGGAACTATTATCTTTGACACTTTCAAAAAACATTATTTTATCTTCAGATACTTTCTTTAGCCATTTCATTTTAATCCTCCATATATAAACATGAATTTAATTCACTTCAAAATTTGCCCAATCATAACCAATAGGCACGAAAGTACCGTTTGTTAATAGAATAAATTTACCACCTAATCTAGCACGATATTCGCCTTTAGGTAAAGCAAAAGTTTTTGTGTTTCTTAATGTACTTATATTAGCAGATTCACTTATTGCATAGTTATAACTATAAGAGTCATAAGCTTTCCACCCACCATTTAACCACCCATGATTTTTCTGGATATCAATTGTTACGCCGTTGTATACAAAGTAATCACCTGTTACTTTAATATTCCAGTTACAATCTGTTCTTTCACCATAGGGCATACAAGCAATAAAGCCGTTTTCGATTTTAAATTTTAATGGAGAAATTTCTTCATCATTTGATTTTTCTGGTCCATATTGTGTTTGAGCGCCATTTGATTCTTCATTTGAAACAGAATCATTAGATGTTGCTAAAACATTCGTGTTTAAACTGAATACCAACAAAAATAATGTGAAAATTGGAATGATTAGTAATAATTTTTTTACCATATCTTATTTCTTCCTACTATATAGTTTACCAAATAATTAATTTCAGATATAAAAAATGTAATCCAGAAAACACTTTTATAGCCAAAATATTCCTTTTGGTAATCAAATAATATCATATTATTTTAAATATTTGTATAATTATAAAGAAAAATATCTATCTTTGTAATATTAAGAAGTTAAAATAGGGATTAGTGTTCTTTGTAGAATCAAAGGTTGATAAATATAAAATCTGTACTTCTTTAAATGAAGTACCATTTTATACATTACATAGAAAATAACTATTATATAGAATACGAATAATAAAAGGGGGTATATATTAATGGACTAATTTTATAAGAATAGCACCTTTTGGCTAAATAACGAATTGTGGTGCAATTGTA
The DNA here is from genome assembly GCA_040274765.1 of Psychrobacillus sp. GTDB lineage: Bacteria > Bacillota > Bacilli > Bacillales_A > Planococcaceae > Psychrobacillus. The sequence continues at coordinate 15,163 of JBEMAY010000046.1, read as the reverse complement.
ATATCGGAAATAACTGCATAGTTCGTAGATATTGTGTATTTAAGCCAATATTCAGCTTTAACATACCTGTTTAAGTGAGTACATTTATGTGGAAGGTTAGATAAATGAGCTTCAAGTTTTGTGCTGTCAGTCAAAAGTATGATGCTTCTGTTATTTATATGTAGACCTTATACATGATAAGATGAATGTAACAGGTAGGTTAGATGGAGGAGTTATAATGCAATCGAAGGAACTTTCCAATATAGAGCTATTGAAAGAAATAGCAGAGCTAATTAACGAAGAAACAGATATGGAACAAATGCTACAGGGAGCACTTCGTAAGCTTTTAGAGGGAACTATTTTTGAGACTGGATGGATTTTTTTCATTAATGAAAAAGGGAAGCAGGAGCTAATTGCCCATGAAAACCTTCCAAAGTCACTTGAAAAGAATGATTGCCGACACCTGCAAAAGGGTGGCTGTTGGTGCGTGTCTCGATATAGAAATGGAGAATTACAAAAGGCTTCTAACATAATAGAATGTCAACGAATAGAAAATGCTCATAAAAAAGATGTAAATGAAGAAGGAATCACACATCATGCTACAGTACCTTTACAATCTGGGCAGGAACGCTTTGGTTTGTTAAATGTAGCTACAGCGAATACTGTCCGTTTTGAGGAAGGTGAGTTAGCCTTATTAGAATCTGTTGCATTTCAAATTGGATCAGCGATTAAAAGAATATTATTGACTAAGCAAGAGCAGCAGGTAGCGCTTGTACAAGAAAGAAATAGACTTGCTCGCGATTTGCACGACTCTGTTAATCAGCTGCTTTTTTCGGTTACCTTGACTGCTCGAGGTGGTGTTGAAATGACAGACCAAGTAGAAGTAAGGGAAACCTTTAAAGAAATTCAATATTTAACCCAAGAAGCACTAACCGAAATGAGAGCACTTATTTGGCAACTGCGTCCAAAGGGTCTAGAAACCGGTATTATAGAAGGGTTAAAAGGTTACGGGGATATTCTAGGACTATCTTTAAGCATAAAGGTAAAGGGAGTTATCCAACTTCCGGCAAAGGTAGAAGAGACTTTGTTTCGCATAACCCAAGAGGCGCTAAACAATATACGCAAGCATTCTGGAGTACTTAAGGCGGAAATTTATATGACAGTCACAACAACCGATGTGCTTTTAGTTGTAAAAGATGAGGGCTGTGGTTTTCACATGAAGGATTTAAAATCGATCCCTTCTATAGGCTTGCAAAGTATGAAGGATAGAGCTAGTTCAATTGGTGGTACAGTGGACTGGGTTACAGAGGTCGATAAAGGAACAGAAATATTAGTAAGATTACCTTACTAGGGGGAATAACAATGATTAGAGTATTAATAGCTGATGATCATCACGTAGTACGTAGGGGGTTAATGTTCTTTTTAAAAACACAAAAGGACATGGATATAGTTGGCGAGGCTACTAATGGAAAAGAAGCTGTAGAGCTTACAGAGACATTGAAGCCAGACATTATTTTAATGGATTTAGTAATGCCGGAAATGGATGGAATAGAAGCGACGAGAAAGATAAAAGCAGATTATCCTCATATTCAAATACTTATGCTAACAAGCTTTTCCGATCGGGATCATGTAATCCCAGCTTTAAAGGCAGGAGCAGCAGGCTATCAGCTAAAGGATATCGAGCCAGACGACTTAGCAGAATGTATTAGAAAAATTATGCGTGGGGAAAACACGATTCACCCTGAAGCAACGAGTCAAATGGAAAAAGAAAATGAACCAAAAGAGGTACTCCCTCACAAAGAGTATCCATTAACTCCTAGGGAGCAGGATGTACTAGCGGAGCTCACGAAAGGTAAGAGCAATAGAGAAATAGCATCCTCCTTATTTGTTACTGAAAAAACAGTAAAAACGCACATTTCTAATATTTTTGGGAAACTACATGTTCAGGACCGTACACAGGCTGCACTTTATGCAGTGAAGCATGGTTTGACGGAGTCAAGTGGTCAATAGATATCCAATAACATTTTTATAAAATTAGAAGAAGGAGTACTGTCATAATAGTACTCCTCTTTAATGTAGCAATAGATTTAAAAACAAAAACCTAGTACATTTCTTTCTAGGCTCCTACTTTTATTGTTTAAAAGGGTGCTTTTCCTGAGAGTTTGTTTGACCAATGGTTAGTATGTTTTTTCTTTTCTCAATAGCCTCGATCACTCCATCTGAAATTTCCTTGTGTGTTAACCACCTTGAATGGTTACCCTCTATTAAAAATCCCAATTGTACTTGATGATAGGAACAATTCATCGGGAGTATAACTTCACTTTTAATTTTTTTTAAATCTGAACTACTACCTAAAATATGAAATAAATTCCAATTTCTATTGCTAATTGAAACCTCTTTAGCTATTACTTTAAGGGCATCTGGAGCAGTTGAGTGTATCCAAGCTACCACCATATCAATTTCTCCATTTTCATTAATGGTTGTACGTACTTTCTCTTGTAATTCAGCATAATTATTATAATCCAGAATTAGAGGTGTTACATGATTATTTAAGTCTGTCCATTCTAATAGTTTGTTCATTCGAGTGGGATTTCTGGCGATAACGGATACATGATACTCCTGATCTAATAACCAGAGGGAGACTCTTGATATCATCCCTGTTCCTCCTACTACTAATGCGTGTTTGATAAAATTTCCTCCTTTTTCGGCCCAATTGCCCGATTTAAAAACGTTTCTGCACAATGCAGAAACGCATTAAATCCCCTCGTACTAGGTATTAAATAAGGTTCCATTTAGTGCTTCCATATAACGGGTGGCAGATCTTAGGACATTTTGCTTGGCCTCTTCTTTAATGACACGATGAAAGGCATCGTATAGCCGAGCAAACTTCCATTCTTTTGCTCTAATTGAAATTCTTTCAACAGTAGTTTCTGGAAGGGGTATAAAATTTGGATAACTGTACATAAAGCTGACCCATGAAAGGTCTGCTACGACACGAATAATATCTCCAGTCATTAAAACCCCGCTTTGGTTGTCTCCATTTTTCCATTCTAAAACTGTACCCCCTTTAAAATGACCACCAATCCTATGTAGGATGATTCCTTCTTTTAATTCAAGGGACTCACCAGACCAAAAAACTATTCGCTCACTTGGTCTCATAACCCATTCTTTATCATCTTCATGAATGTAAATTGGAGCGTTAAAGGCTTCAGCCCATTCTACTTGGCTAGAGTAGTAATGTGGATGAGATAAAGCGATTGCATCAATTCCACCTAAGTCTTCTATTTTGCTAATCGTTTTTTCATCCATATAAGAAATACAATCCCACAATAAATTAAAATGCTTGTCTTGTATCAAATAGGCTGTTTGACCAATTCCAAAACTGGGACTAGTGTTTATGCTGTATATTCCTTCTTCTTCGAAATTAATAGTATTTGTGTATATACCTTCTTTAATCATAGATTCTAATGTGGTCCAATTTTGCCCATTAGAACTAATAAATTGTCTTTCTTCACTGCAAATTATACATTCCTTTGGTTTCTCAAAAGAATTTCCATACTGAACACCGCATGTCTTGCAAATAAAACTATCCAAAATAATCACTCTTTCCTTTAAAGTTCATTTAATGTATGCGTTCTGGTATACCTTGTAATTGAATTGTATCACTATGAATATTGCGTCACTCTAATACTTTTGATTGAAAATTCAAACATTGTGTATGATTTTAATATAATCATTTTTTGATGGAAGATTGGGGGTATATTGTTTCAGAGGAATTGTACTAATGGCAAAAGAAACCGACCCTCTAAAAAGAGAGTCGGTTTCTATATGAATTATATTTAAGTATGATGTATTATTTATTCATCTATGGATTCTTCTAGTTCCTCTTTTTGTTCTTCAGGAACCTTTACAACCTCTAAATACTGAATATGATGACCATCGATTTCTTTGACGGTAAATTCGTAACCTTGTTCTAGAAGCTTTTCACCACTTACTACATCGTAGCTTTTTGTCATAAACCAGCCACCAATAGTATCAATATCTTCCTCATCGATATTAATGTTTAGCAGGTCATTTAAGCTTTCGATTAACATTTTAGCATCAATAATGTAATGGTTTTCTGCAACCTTTTGAACCTCAGGTAACTCATCTGTATCAAATTCATCTCGGATATCGCCTACAATTTCCTCGATAATATCTTCAATCGTGACAAGACCAGATGTCCCGCCGTATTCATCCATTAAGATGGCCATATGAATACGTTCACGTTGGATTTTAAGTAATAAATCAGCGATAGGCATGTTTTCAATTACTCGAATAATTGGCTGCATATAGTCTGCTACTGGAGTAGTAGCATTAGCAGGGTCTCGTATAAAGGCAGTTAAAAGATTTTTCATATTAACAAGTCCGATAATATGGTCTTTATCACCATCAGTTACAGGGTATCTTGTGAACTGTTCGACACCGACTACCTCAAAAACCTCACTAAGCGTTAAATCCTTATCGATAGAAGTGATTTCAGTTCTAGGTACCATAATTTCTTTTGCTATACGATCATCAAATTCGAAAATTTTATTTACATACTTATATTCTGCTTGATTGATTTCTCCGCCCTTAAAACTGTCGGAAAGAATCATACGCAATTCTTCCTCGGAATGGGCTACTTCTGATTCTGAAACAGGCTCTAATCCAAACACCTTGGTTGCTAAGAAACGTGCCGACCCATTCATCCCATGGATAACTGGATACATAATTTTGTCAAATATGACGAGAGGCTTAGCAACTGCTAATGTAATCTGTTCAGATCGTTGAATAGCAAATGTTTTAGGGGTTAATTCTCCAACTACTACATGTATATAGGTTACTAATGAGAACGCAATAATAAAAGAAAGCAAAGAAGAAACACTTTCAGGAAGCTCAAAATACTCAAATGCTGGATGTAAGATTCTTTCTATTGTTGGTTCTCCCAACCACCCTAATCCTAAAGCAGTGATTGTAATACCTAGCTGACAGGCAGATAGATATTCGTCCAAATTGGAAACAACCTTCTTAGCATTAATGGCTTTTTTGTTTCCTTCAGCTAAAAGCTGATCGATTCTTGTTGTTCTTACTTTTACTATTGCAAATTCACTGGCAACGAAAAATGCAGTGAAAGCGATTAAGACAGCAAAAGCTGTCAACCGTATGGCTATGTCCAAATAATTACTTTGTCCCTAACCCGAATGAGGGGTAGAACAAAGTGTACACCTCCTGTTTTCTAAAAAAATAGTTACTAGATATAATTTTATGATATATAAAAAGAAATTACAAATCTTTATTCTTTATATTGATACTTGATTGTTACACCTGTAATCTTGAAATGTAGATTTCCTATTTGTTAGATAATATTAATGTAGTAGGAGGAGTGGAAAATATCGTGAAAAAATATATCGAAATAGCAAGTGCCTCAACTAAATTAGGATTAACTTCTTTTGGTGGACCTGCTGCTCATTTGGCATATTTCCGGGACGAATATGTGCAGAAAAGAAAATGGCTTGATGAAAAGTTATATGCTGACATTGTGGCAATCTGTCAATTCTTACCGGGACCAGCCTCATCTCAAGTAGGTATTGCCATTGGGATATTAAGGGGAGGAATAGTTGGAGGAATTATTTCCTTTTTAGGATTTACACTTCCCTCGATTATATTGCTCATTATGTTTTCCGCATTATTGGCTTCTACTAACTCCTTTGATAGTGGTTGGCTACAGGGGTTAAAAATCGTTGCTGTAGCTATTGTTGCACATGCTTTATTGGGAATGCAAAAGACATTAGCGCCAGACCGTATAAGAATTTCTATTGCAATAGCATGTGCTATTTTAACCTTGCTTATTCCAACAATAGTAGGTCAATTTAGCATACTGATTGCAGCTGGATTGTTTGGGTTTATTTACTTTCGTTCGGATAATAATGACCCAGCTCCGAATATAAAACTTCCTTTTGGAAAAACAACTAGTGTGATTGCTTGGATCTTGTTTTTCGGGCTTCTTATTTTTCTTCCTTTATTAAAGCCATTTGTCAATTCAGCCTATTATATAATGTTTGATACTTATTATCGTGTCGGTTCTTTAGTATTCGGAGGAGGCCATGTTGTACTTCCAATGCTTCAGCGTGAGGTCGAGCTTTCCTCGGATATATTTTTAGCTGGGTACGGTGCTGCACAAGCGGTCCCTGGTCCACTATTTACGCTTGCCAGCTTCCTGGGCCATGCTTCATCTGGGATTCCAGGCGCCCTGTTAGCTACCTTTGCCATATTTTTACCTTCTTTTTTAATGGTCATTGGTATACTGCCATTCTGGTCAACTATACGGACGAAAAAAGGAATTCAAAATGCCTTAAAAGGGGTCAATGCTGGTGTAGTAGGAATCCTTTTAGCAGCGCTATATGATCCGGTTTTTACTAGCTCAGTTAATGAATCATCCGATTTTATTATCGTGCTAATTACTTTCACAGTATTATTTGTATTTAAATGGGCTCCTTATAAGGTTGTACTGTTAAGTGCTATATTAGGTTATCTTTTTGAGTTATTTTAATTTTATAAGCCTTGTAAAATTTCCGGTTTGAACAAAATTTCTTTCTTCTATTAAGTATGGGTTGAAGGCTCATTGCTTATCGAAGGAAAAGCGTACGACTGGCGCGAAAATCAATTGTATTTTCTGTACTATAGAGGGGAAGCTTAAGCTATCAAAAGAAAGCATGAAATTAATATAATTATCAAAATGTATTGACAACTAAACTTTTATTGAGATAATATTAAGTGACACTAAATAATTGAGAAATGGAGGTATGAATAATGATTCGTTTAAAAGTTATCGCAAATAATTTTATAGCTCGTTCATACCTACCATTAGACGCTAAATGACTGTTTAATAGCATAAGAATTACTATGTCTATTTTCAAGTGCATTACCGTATCATGGGTAATGCACTTTTTTGCGTTCTATCATTTCCAAATTTTGGTGCAAAAAATAAAGGAGGAGAGTTGGGTATGATTATTCAACGAACTAAGCAAATCTTAATAAAGGAATCTCTTGAAGGCGGATAGTTGATACACGTAAAGGGAAGAAAAGAGGGACAAAAATGTTTTCAGTATTATTTAAGTTAAAGTGGTTTTTTAAGGAACATTGGAAAAGGTACACGGTTGCGGTTGGAGTATTAATTATTGCAAGTGCATTTGAAATATTTCCTCCTTGGCTAGTAGGAAGGGCAATCGACACCATAACGCTCGGAAATATGAATAACGGATTACTGATAGAGTATATGTTGTATTTTGTAGGAATTATTATAGTGGGATACATTTTAAATTTTATTTGGCAATATCAGTTATTCGGTGGATCTATTTCTATTGAGCGGATTTTACGCACGAAGCTGAATCGAAAATTTTTAAGCATGACACCGACTTTTTACGAGAAAAATCGTACTGGTGACTTAATGGCTCGTGCAACAAATGATTTAAATGCAGTTGCAACTACTGCTGGCTTTGGGATCATGACCTTAATAGATTCTACAATGTATATGTTAGCCTTAATTCTGGCAATGGGTTTTCTTATTTCATGGAAGCTTACGTTTTTTGCACTGTTACCTATACCAGTTCTCGCAATTATAATGCAGTATTTAGGTAAGATCATTCATGAAAAGTATATGGTAGCTCAGGATGCATTTGGGGATTTAAATGATCGTGTTTTAGAATCTATAGCCGGCGTAAGGGTAATTCGTGCATATGTTCAAGAACGAGCAGATGAGAAGAAATTTGCAGATATGAGTGAAGAGGTTTATCAAAAAAACATGGTTGTCGAACGAATTGATGCCTTGTTTGGTCCTATCACCAAAATAGGAACAGGTATTAGTTATGTTGTGGCACTTGGGTATGGAGCTTATTTAGTTTCTAAGAGTGAGATGACAGTAGGAAACCTTATTACGTTTAACGTTTATCTTGGTATGGCTATTTGGCCAATGTTCGCTATTGGGGAACTGATCAACGTTATGCAAAGAGGGAATGCTTCACTTGACCGCGTACAGGAAACGTTGGACTATGATGCAGATGTGAAGGATCCGACTGCTCCAGTAAATTTGAAGGATGTCATGTCCATCGGTTTTAATGATGTTGGCTTTCAATATCCTTTATCTCAAGTGAAAAATTTAGAGAATATCCGAGTAAATCTACAAAAAGGGCAGACACTTGGGATTGTTGGTAAAACCGGATCTGGAAAAACGACCTTTATTAAGCAGCTGTTAAAGGAGTATCCAATTGGAGCAGGTCAACTGACGATTGGAGACATCCCAATATCAGAGCAAACAAAGGATCAAGTATTAGAATGGATTGGGTATGTTCCACAGGATCATGTGTTGTTTTCTAGAACCATACGTCAAAATATCCTTTTAGGAAAAGAAAACGCAACAGAAGAGGAATTAGAGGAAGCACTTCGTTTAGCACATTTTCAACAGGATTTAATGAATTTACCAATGGGATTAGAAACGTTAGTAGGGGAGAAAGGGGTTTCCCTCTCTGGAGGTCAGAAGCAAAGGGTATCGATTGCTCGAGCGCTTATCAAAAATCCAGAAATTCTTCTTTTAGATGATTCTCTTTCTGCGGTAGATGCTAAAACAGAGGCAAAAATTATCGAAAATATTCAAAAGGAACGCAGTGGGAAGACAACAATTATTACGACGCATCGCTTGTCCGGCATTCAGCATGCCGACCAAATCATCGTTTTAGATGAAGGAATCATTGTAGAACAAGGTACGCATGAGGAACTTCTAAAGCAAAATGGCTGGTATAAGGAACAATATGATCGTCAACAGCTTGAGGGGGTGTCGTCATGAGTACTGGAAAACGACTCTACCATTATGCGTTATTTTATAAAAAGCCAATTATTCTTGGTTTAATCTTTTTAACTATTGCTGTAATTGCCGATTTGACAGGACCATTTATCGCAAAACAAATTCTTGATGAACACATTACAGATGGTGCGATTGATCTGGAGCCGATATTAATGCTCCTTGCAGTCTTCTTTGGGCTAAGTGTGGTCACCGCAATTTTTAGATACTTTATGTTCATTAACCTGCAGGTTGGAGCAAATCGTGTTGTGCAAAAGCTCCGAAATGATGTTTTTCAGCATATACAAACCTTGCCTATACAATATTTTGACAACTTGCCTGCCGGTAAGGTAGTTGCTCGTGTGACAAATGATACGGAGGCAATCCGTAATCTATACGTGCAAGTACTTTCACAGTTTGCAACCAGTATCATTTCTATTACTGGGGTATATATAGCAATGTTTATTTTGGATGTTAAAATGGCAGCAATCGCTTTATTCATCGTTCCGATTGTTTATATTTGGATGCTAGCGTACCGCAAATATGCATCTCAATATAATCATATTGTACGAACAAAGATTGCAGACATGAATGCCATGTTAAATGAATCTATTCAAGGAATGTCGATCATTCAAGCGTTTAAACGGGAAAAACAAATGGACCGAGAGTTTGAGGAGATGAATGAAGAGCATTACAGTTATCAGCGTAAGCTCCTAAAGCTAGATTCTGCCACCTCCTTTAACTTAGTGCAGGTGTTAAGATCTATTATGTTTGCTCTATTTATTTTAGTTTTTGGTAGTCAGTCGATGGAGCCAGGAGCAATCGTCTCTGCAGGCTTACTTTATGCCTTTGTGGATTATACGACGAGACTGTTTAATCCTATTACGGGGATAGTCAATCAATTCTCTCAGCTAGAGCGCTCACTGGTAGCTGGAAGCAGAGTATTTGAATTGTTGAATGAAAAAGGGGAACAGGTAGAAGACAAACGAATGGAAAGGTACGAAGGAAACGTGGAGTTTAAAGACGTGTCGTTTGCCTACAAAGGAGATGACTTTGTCTTAAAGAACCTGAGTTTTGTTGCAAACAAAGGTGAGACGGTTGCTTTAGTAGGTCATACAGGCTCTGGGAAGAGTTCCATTATGAACTTGTTATTCCGATTCTATGACCTAACGAAGGGGAAGATTTTAATAGATGGAATAGATATCACCTCCCTCCCAAGGCAAACCATTCGCAATCATATGGGAATTGTATTGCAGGATCCATATCTTTTCTCTGGAACCATTGAAACAAATGTTAGTTTAAATGATCCTAAAATTTCACGAGAAAAAGTAGAGGCTGCGCTAGAAGCGGTAGGTGGAGAACGTGTACTAAAAAACCTTGAAAAAGGATTAGATGAACCAGTAATTGAAAAGGGAAGTACCCTTTCTTCTGGTCAAAGACAGCTAGTATCCTTTGCAAGAGCGCTTGCCTTCGACCCGGCTATTCTTATATTGGATGAAGCGACATCTAATATAGATACCGAAACAGAAGAAATTATCCAGCATGCGATGGATGTATTAAAGAAAGGTAGAACAACCTTCATCATTGCGCATAGACTTTCTACTATTAAAAATGCAGACCGCATTCTAGTTTTAGACCGTGGTGAAATTGTAGAAAGCGGTACACATGACGAGTTGCTGCAGCTACAAGGTCGCTACGAACAAATGTATAAGCTACAAGCCGGAGTTTCCCCTAATGCATAAGCATAAGGGGATTTTCCCTTTTCTAGAGATAAAAGCTTAATAATCGAGTTGCTGTGTGAATTTTTCTCCACGCTTCTTTTACTACTATCAATTGATTTACAATATAAAGGATATTTTTGAAATAAATAGAATGTAAGAGGAAAGGAGATGAGATAGTGAAAATTAAACCAATCATTGCTATTTGTACGGCGACAATCCTTTTAGGGGTTGGAAGTTATTTTATATTAGAGAAAGAATCGAAAATAGGTATAGTAGAACCAGAAGTTAAAGCAGAAGAAAAACCAACTGCTAAAAAAGTAAAAGAGGAATCTATTTCAGTACTCCAAGGTTCTAGGGGAAATTACAAAATAGATATCCGCCAGGCGGAGGATTTACGTTTTCACATATCTGCGGAGATTGAAGTTACGAATGAATCCAAAAGTGTATGGGACGATATCGGTTTTTATTTTATCCCGAATGTTACGACGCTAGAGAATAAATACTATATGCTTTCATCTATAGGAGAAGCAGAGATTACTTCTATTAGAAATAAAGATGGCGAAGAATTATCATATAAATTGAACGATACCATGCTATATGTAACTCCAAAATCTGATGTTCAACCAGGTGAAAAAACAATTTTAACAGTAGAATATTTATTAAAGCCACCATTTAAAGGGCAACGACTGTCGAGAATAGACAACAATTTCTATTTAGCATTATGGTATCCAATGCTAGGTAGGTATACGAACAAATGGGAGCTACATCCTTATCATCATGTGGGTGAATTCTATGATACAGGGTATGGAGACTATGAGATTACTTATGAGTTAGCTAGAGAATACTTGGTTGCTAGCTCGGGAGAAGATGGTGAACCCAAGCCTACCATTAGTGGGAAGACACAAGGAACAAATATTAAAGATTTTTATATAGCATTTTTAGATCCAGAAGAATGGATCAGTGAGACACTGCAAGCAAATGATACAACGATCAGATATTTTTTTCCTTATGATTTTCCAGACACTTTACATCAAATGATAATGGACGCTCAAAAAGCGTTTTTATTTATGGAAAAAAATATTGGGGATAATCCGACTAAAGAGTTAGATGTTGTTGCAAATAATTCAGGAATGGAGTACCCAAATATTGTAGAAGTATGGGTTGAACCAGGGAGACATGAAAGAGTATTAATTCATGAAATTGCTCATCAATGGTTTTATTTCATGGTTTCCAGTGATCCTTATGAAGAATCCTGGTTAGATGAGAGTTTAACGGCACTATTGGAGGGAACATACCGTACATTAAGATATGATTCCAGTGAATTGGGCGAACAATTAGGATTTAATGAAATAAATATTTTTGCTGAAAGAAAAACTCTGGCGGAAATTGCTAATCTTCCAGTTACGGAGTTTGGTACGGACCATGGTCCGTTACTATATGGGAAAATTCCTGCAATTTTACGAGATTTCTTTAAAGAGCGAGGCGGGCACGAAGAAACAATTGAATTTTTATCCGCTTATTTTAATGAATTTAAATATCAATATGTGGATACTGAGACCTTTGTAGAATTCTTCAATGAGTACCATCAAGAAGATCATACTGAGTTTTTCAAAGAGTGGCTTCTATTAGAATAATTTACTTCATATTTTTTTATTGAACTATAGCAGCTGTTTAGTTCAAGAAGCTGGAAGTTAACAATAGGCGGTGAAATAATGAAAAGAAGGTTACTATATGGTGGTTGTATTATTTTCTTGGGTGCTTGTAATCATTACAGTGAGCCCTTAATAGAGGGTGAAATGGTTAAACTCACAATTGAATGTATGAGTGGTGAGACGATTGAGATTGAGGAACAAAAAACCATCAATAAAGTACTGAAGGAAATCAACCAATCAAGAAGAGAAGGTACACAAGAGATGGAGTTCTCAATTGAACATCGAGGTACACTGGAAAACAATGATGGCGAGACAGAATCTTTCCATTTTTTTAGCGGTGGGAAAGCCTTAGTGTCTGGATATTATGTTCACTCAAATATTGATGACTTTTGCGGGTAATCCGTTTAAACAGTTAGAAACTGTTTTTTAAATATCTTTTCTTGTTTAACTAAGGGGAGCTTTAATAAAAAGGAAATCAAATTTAAATGAGCCTGGAGAAAAATCCTAGCTCATTTTTTGTGTCTTCAAACAACCTAAAAACAAGACAGAGTTCTTTTGTAATTTCTTTCTTCTATAAAAAATTCGAAAAATTTAATTTAAGCGATTGTAATTTTATGTCGTAACCCGTATATTTAGTGTAACGAAGTAAAAGGAAGAGGTTACATATGATTCCTTGGTTTGTAGAGTGGAAAAAGAAAGTGGTTTCTTTTAATCGTAATATTCTTATGTTCATGCTCGCCAATGTTCTTATCCAAATAGGCATGGGTGTTTTTTCTGTAATGTACAATTTGTATATTAAGGAGCTTGGATTTCCAGAAACGTTAAACGGTAAAATTATTGCGATGACCTCCTTGGCTTCCGCAATCATGTTAGTGCCCGCGGGGTTTCTTAGTGACCGTTTTGGAAGAAAGAAAATTATTATAATAGGTGCTGTAGTCGCAGCAGGTACTTTATTTTATAGAAGCTTGATGGTTAGTGAGCAGTCTTTAGTATATGCTGCTTTTTTAACGGGTCTATTTATGGCACTTGTGCAAGTATCGGGAATTCCTTTTTTGGCAGAGAACTCGAATGCCAGTGAACGGATGCATCTGTTTAGTATTCATTTTTCACTTATGACTCTAGCCGGGGTAGTAGGAAGTCTAGGGGGTGGAGTCTTAGCTGATTTACTGCATGCATTAGGTGGTTTATCTGTAGAGGACGCCATCATGTATGTGTTAGTCATTGGAGCTACGATTTTTACACTTGGTCTGCTACCACTTACTAAGTTAAATCCAGTAGGAAATAAAGCTACATCATTGGATATTCCAAATGATAATCCAAATGATAAAAGAACAACTGAGCCAAGCAGCTTCCGAAAAAATCTCAAGATTATCATTCTGTTTGGTTTTGCAAATTTATTAATAGGCACTGGTTCCGGGCTAGTAATTCCTTATTTAAACTTATATTTCTCTAATCGATTTGATGCTTCGAATTCATATGTAGGGCTTATTTTATCACTAGGATCCGCTATGACAGCAGTGGCGATGTTACTAGGACCCGCTTTAGTTAAGCGAGTTGGAAAGGTGAAGGCACTCGTTATTTTTCAGCTGTTATCTATCCCGTTCCTTTTTATAACTGGCTATACGAACTCTCTATTAATTGCATCCATTGCCTTCCTTATGCGCCAGGCGCTGATGAATGCGGGTAATCCAATTCAAAGTGCCATAGCTATGGAATTAGTTCAGGATAAATATAAAGGGCTAGCGAATTCGGTCAATCAGATGGTGTTCAATGTTGGATGGGCAAGTACAGGAGCTATATCTACCGGTCTTGTGATGACCTTTGGATTCTATTGGGGCTATGCTTATACATTTACGATTACGGGAGTATTGTATTTGATTGCCTCTACGTATTTCTTTTTGGTCTTTGGGAGGAAAAAGCTAGTTAATACGTAGATTAAAAGCAACCTTTAAGAATAAACAAAGGTTGCTTTAAATATCATTTCTTTTTACTTTTATTCGATAAGATAAGCAGTTTTCTAAACTAGCAACCTCTTGATAGGTCCATGTGTTGTAGTCCATTGCCCCTCCCGGAAAGTAGCCCACAATTTGTAAGCCCGCTTTCTGACATAAAATTTCTATTTGTTCTGGAGTATAGCATGCAAGTATTTGTGTATATTTGTCTTCTGCGTCCTCTACACTCCACCATGTATCCGTCATAGATTGAGTGTCCTTGTTATACCCGTATTGCCGCCGAACTGTTGGATCACTTGTAGGCTGTATTTCTATTCCGTTTACTTTATTCCAATATAAAGGCTGATAAATATCTATTAAAGCAATTCCATTGATATCCAACCAGTCATATATCCGCTTAAGTATGTGGACTTGGTCTTGTTCAGAACCAACACCAAAACCATCTATATAGAGAACAACATCAAATTTCTTGTTTAATCTTATAGTATAAAAATCAGCACAAATAGCTTTTACGTTAGGATGTGCTTCTTGAAGCGCGTACTTGACAATTTTGTCTGCTAATTCAATCGTAGTAACATTTTTGTCTAACGCTGCAATAGCATTTGCTAATTTCCCATAGCCTGCTCCTAATTCTAAGACAGTTTCATACTGTTTCCCAATTTGTTCTTGAATAGCTTCTGCTTCTTGTTGATAAAATAATGAATCATTGTAGGTATGATCGTTTATAAAATCAAATTGTTTTTCATAAAATTTCTTTTGCCAATTAGATTGCATCTTTTTCCTCCTGTAATTTGATTTTTACAGGTTGTACTTGAAATTTCGTATTCCCATGAAGAAGAGCACCTCCTAATAATCTTAAGTATACTACAAATAGAATATTCAGAATAATATATAAAAATTGTTTCATTAAAATAATATATAAAGATAATATTTTTTCAATTCTGTATTGAATGTTAATTTTGTTTATAGTAAAGTTTGTTAAAAGTATTAGACTATATATTCTTA
>JBEMAY010000045.1:0-26063 GCA_040274765.1 Psychrobacillus sp. | reverse complement strand
TACTGAAAATCTATTAGATTAGCGAAAGTGTTCAATGTTATTTAGCAGAAACTGTCCATTTTATTTTAGCGTTTACAATAAATCATTTTATGATAGGTTCGCGACTCTACTTAACAAAAGATACGTTTTTTATTTCAATGTTTTAGGTATTATTTTTAGTTAGTAAATTATTTAATTATTAATGTAAATAAACTATATTCCGGTAAAGAAAAGCATTAAATTAAATTGGAATTAATTTTTCAGGTACATAGAAAAAACAGGAGAAAATATACTAGCTCATTTTGATATGTATTTTTATCTACCTCTTCCTTTAACATAGCCAAAATAAAAAACAGACAAGCCATTCTAATTGCTTAGAATGTTTGTCTGTTTTTTATAGTTTATTATCGAGCTAGCTTTTCAAACACTGTATGGAAGGCTTGAATGGTTTTTTCAATATGCTCTTCTGTATGCGCAGCTGAAAGGAACATTCCTTCAAATTGAGAAGGTGGTAAATAAATTCCTTCCTCAGCCATTAGACGATAATATTTTGCAAATAAGTCAAGGTCTGCTGTTTTAGCTACGTCATAGTTAATAACATCCTCATTTGTGAAGAAGAAGCCGATCATAGAACCAGCACGATTCACAGTATGTGGAATATTATACTTGCTTGCAGCTTCTCTGAAACCTTTTTCAAGCATGTCACCAAGTTTCACAAAGTACTTATACGTATCCTCATTCAAACGAGATAAAGTCTCATAGCCTGCTGTCATTGCTAAAGGATTACCTGATAAAGTACCTGCTTGATATACAGATCCTGCTGGTGCAATCATTTCCATAATTTCACGTTTACCACCGAAGGCACCTACTGGTAGGCCTCCACCGATTACTTTACCTAGACAAGTTAAATCTGGTGTAATACCAAAGTGTCCTTGGGCACAATTGTAGCCTACGCGGAAACCAGTCATTACTTCATCAAAGATTAATACGGTACCATTTTTCTCTGTTAATTCACGTAAGGTTTCTAAGAATCCTTCGATTGGAGGAACAACTCCCATATTACCTGCTACTGGCTCCACAATTACTGCAGCTAAATCGTCGCCAAAGTTTTCGAACACATAGCGCACACTTTCAATGTCATTATAAGGTGCGGTAATCGTATTTTTAGCAATCGACTCAGGAACACCTGGGCTATCTGGAAGACCTAGTGTAGCAACACCAGAACCAGCTTTAATAAGCAGGCTGTCGCCATGTCCATGGTAGCATCCCTCAAACTTTAATATCTTGTTGCGTCCTGTGTAACCACGAGCTAAACGTAAAGCACTCATAGTAGCCTCCGTACCAGAAGAAACCATACGAACCATCTCGATAGATGGAACACGCTCCATTACTAATTTAGCAAGCTTATTTTCAACTAATGTTGAAGCACCAAAGCTAGTCCCAGTTGCAGCTACCTCTTGAATAGCTTTTACAACATTTGGCTCAGTATGGCCTAAAATAAGGGGTCCCCATGAAAGTACGTAGTCGATGTATTCATTGCCATCAATATCTTTCAAAATCGCGCCTTTTCCACTTTCCATGAAAATAGGATCCATGTCGACTGATTTAAAAGCGCGAACCGGACTATTTACGCCACCTGGCATTAAATCTTTAGCTTCTGCAAATGCTTCTTTAGATAATTTATATGATTTAGACATTTATTTCTCCTCCAACCAACGTGCAACATCTTTAGCATGATACGTTAAGATAATATCTGCTCCAGCACGTTTCATTCCTGTTAAAGTTTCTAGAACTGTTTCTTTTTCGTTTATCCAGCCATTGATGGCAGCAGCTTTTACCATGGCATATTCCCCACTTACGTTATATGCCACAATTGGAGCTTCAAAGCTATTTCTCACATCACGGATAATATCTAAATATGATAAAGCTGGCTTAACGATTAAGAAGTCTGCACCCTCTTCAATATCAGAAGTTGCCTCACGTATAGCTTCCATACGATTAGAATAATCCATTTGATACGTTTTTCGGTCTCCAAATTTAGGTGCTCCGTCCGCAGCCTCACGGAAAGGACCATAGTATGCGGAAGCATATTTTACTGCATACGACATAATCGGTATATCGTGATACCCAGCTCTGTCTAAACCTTGGCGAATAGCAGTAACAAAGCCATCCATCATATTAGAAGGTGCAATAATATCTGCTCCAGCTTTCGCTTGGCTTACAGCAGTTTGCGCTAATAAATCTAACGATGGGTCGTTTAGAATTCTTTCATGCTCATCTACTACTCCACAATGTCCATGATCCGTAAATTCACATAAGCATGTGTCTGCAATTACGACTAAATGTGGATGACGATCTTTGATGAAGCGAATGGCCTTTTGGACAATACCATGATCATGGTACGCTTGAGTTCCCTCAGCATCCTTAGTAGCCGGTAAGCCGAACAAAATAACCGAAGGAATGCCTAGTGAAACGACCTCATCTACCTCTTCACCAAGACGATCCAAAGAAAATTGGAACACCCCAGGCATAGAGTTAACTGGATTTTTAATATTCTCCCCATCCATCACGAAAATTGGATAGATTAGGTCCTCTTTATGTAAGTATGTTTCTTTTACCATCGCTCTAATACCAGCCGATTGTCTTAGTCGGCGGTGGCGTTGAAAATATAAGTTTGTCATTACATTCATCCCTTCCATTGAGCTAGTGCGTACACTACCTCTGTCAAAGTATAGGTTTTAGGCATTACCTCAACAATAACACCTAATGATTCTAAATGGTTTTTCGTTATGTGACCAATAGCGCACACTGTAAAGTTATTATAGCCTAACTCCTTACCTAATGTTTGATGAAACGCATTAACCGAAGAAGGACTCGTGAACACAACCGAGCAGTTTTTACCACTCGTTAAAAGCTCTTTAACCGTTTCTACATTATCTTCTAACATTACTGTCTCATAAACTGTCCATTCATCCACCGAATTGACCAGGCCATCTGTAATTGTTTTCTTTGCAAGATTCCCTCGGAAAAACAAGCATGAATCATCAGGTGTCGCTACCTGCGGAAATTCTTTAATGAAAACGTCTGCACTAAAGGTAGTAGGCATAAAATTTATTGAAAATCCAATCTTTTCGAGAGCTGACGCTGTCTTTAAACCGACAGCGGCTATTTTAGCCTGAAAAGCTTCCACATCTATATTAAATTTAAGCATCTTTTGATGGAAGGCAGCTACACTTGCCTGGCTTGTAAATATAAACCATTTATAATCTTTAATGCCTACAAGTTTCTCTTTATCTTCAGGCTTTACAATTTCCTTAGTAGCAATGAAGGGTGCAGCGTAAGGAACCCCACCTAAACTAGCAGTAAGAGTTGCTGCCTCCTCTGATCTGTTCACCCCTGTAAAAATGATATGCTCATTTTGTAGAGGTGAGTTGTTAGACATTCAAATCAGCCTTAACCTTTTGAATTAGATCATAAGCTCCTTGTTCCGTTAAAATTCGTGCCGCTTCTTTTCCAACTTCTACTGGGTTTGTTCCAGACACTACTTCTTTATATACAACAGATGCATCTGGTGCTGCAATAAGTCCAGTAAATGTAATCTCATTGTCATTCATAACAGCATGCCCTGCAATCGGAACCTGACATCCGCCATCCATAGCAGCTAAAAATGTACGTTCAGCAAGGACGGTATCCCAAGTTTCTTTGTCTGAAAGTTTTTGTAGCTCTTCTAAAAGCTCCTTGTCGTCCTCACGACATTCAACACCTAATGATCCTTGACCTACTGCTGGAACACAATCCTCGACGGAAATATATTCAGTTACTACTTCATCACTCCAGCCAAGTCGTTTAAGTCCAGCTGCAGCTAAGATGATCGCATCATATTCACCATCCTGAAGCTTTTGTAATCTCGTATCTACGTTACCTCTTATCCACTTAATCTCGATGTCTGGACGTAATAATAGAAGCTGTGCACCTCTACGAAGGCTGCTTGTTCCTACAATAGCTCCTTTTGGTAAATCCATAAACTTCACATGACCTGTTGATATGAAAGCATCACGTTCATCCACACGCTTTGGCGTACAACCCATAACTAATCCTTCTGGTAAAACAGATGGCATATCCTTCATACTATGTACAGCAAAGTCTATTTCCTTGTCAAATAATGCTTGTTCAATTTCCTTGACGAATAATCCTTTGCCTCCAACTTTAGAAAGGGTAACATTTAAGATTTGATCACCTTTCGTTACAATCTCTTTCACTTCAAACTCAAATGGAGCACCCATATCTTTCATTTGTTGAATAAACCAGTGTGTTTGGGTTAAAGCTAATTTACTTCTTCTTGATCCTACAATAATTTTGCGCATAAAATCGCTACCTTTCTTAATACCATAAATGGAATTGTGATAATTGACTACCTAGTAAAAAATTTATTATAACAAATAGAAATGCATAGACGTGAATCCACGCATAATTTGTTCCTTTAAATCTTGCACCTCGTCTTATGAATAAAACAACTATATATATAACTAATAGAATAAAGGAATTAACAATCTTAAAATCAAATATAGAAAATTGATTTAAAGAGATATAAGCCCATTGTAACCCAAGAACGAGACTTACAAACAATAAAGGTATTCCTGTAATAATAGACATTGTCATTCCAGTTTCTGCATGCTGCAGAGAAGGTAATCTACTGAATTGCTTAGTCCATTTTTTTTGCTTTAACACTCTATACAATATCAAATAAAGAATAGAAAAAACAAATGATAAAGCAAACGCTGCGTAAGCTAAAAACGCAAATGTAATATGGATGAACAATAGTTCTGAGCGAAGTGCGTCTCCAACCGGAGATTGCTCCAGTTGACTCGGGGCAAATGTATGAATGGTCATAAATATAAAACCAATAATATTTAAAAAGAATCCTGGTAAGTCAGATTTGAAAACTAGCTGCATAACCAAGGAAAGCAAAATAATGAGCCAAGCATAAAAGTATATTCCCTCAAACAAAGATAAAATAGGAAAACGCTTCATCTCAAACATATACAACACCAAAAACACCGTTTGAAGAAGCCAGACGATGGATAGTAGTCCAACCGCCAAGCGATGAACTTGCCGATCCTTATTCAGATAATCTATAAAATAGAAGACAAGGCTAACGGATTGAAGGACGACCATTATCTCGTGTAACCGTGTCATCGTCAAATCAGCCATATAATTTCTCCCTTTGTACAATAAAAAAGGTGTTTTCATATCTCTCTAGTTGCCATAAAGATACAAAAACACCTCCTGTAGATTAATTAAACGATAAGTTCTCTTTTAATTCTTGATTTGTTAACGATTGCTTTAAATTAACCTTTGCTTTTTCAGCCTGGCTTACTACTTCCTCTTTTACTTCTTCTTCAATACCAAATATCTGTTGGAATAATCGTAGCTGTTCCCCAGGATTTTCAGAAGTAGACAACTCTTTTGCTTGTAGAATTGGCTCTTTTAATAGCTGGTTAATAATTGATTTCGTATGTTTATTTAGTATTTTCCGTTCACGGTCAGACAAGTTAGGCATTTTGTTTTCAATGGAACTCATGGTTTCTACTTGAATTCTGTTAGCCTTTTGGCGAAGTGCAGCTATAATCGGCACTACTCCTAGTGTAGCTACCCATTCATTAAATTGATCAATTTCTGTTTCAATCATTTTATTGATTTGGGCTGCAGCACGTTCTCTTTCCGCAAGGTTTGCTTCCACAATCCCTTGTAAATCATCAATGTCATATAAGAAAACATTTGGTAAATCCCCAATACGAGGATCTAAGTCACGAGGTACAGCAATGTCCACCATGAACAATGGCTTACCTTTACGTAAACGATCTACAAACTGCATGAGCTCCAGGTCAATTACATATTCAGTGGCACCAGTAGAGCTGATAAGAATATCTGCCTCTAATAATGCACATTGAAGCTCATCCATAGGCTTTGCATTTCCAGCAAATTTAGCAGCTAGCTCTTTTGCTTTTTCATACGTACGGTTAATCACCGTAACCTTTTCTGCGCCACTACCATATAGGTTTTGGATTGCTAGTTCACCCATTTTACCTGCACCTAGGATCACTACGTGTTTATGATGTAACGAACCAAATATTTTTTTACCTAATTCAACTGCCGCATAAGAAACAGATACTGCATTTTCACCAATAGAAGTCTCCGCATGAGCACGTTTCGCAAACGTCACTGCTTGTTTAAATAATTGGTTAAATATCGTGCCAGTTGTCCCATTTTCTTGCCCACTTAAAAAGCTCTTCTTCACTTGTCCCAAAATTTGAGTCTCTCCAAGAACCATAGAGTCAACTCCGGCAGTAACACGGAATAAGTGATTATTTGCTTCATTATCTTCATGGATAAATAAATATTTAGAAAGATTCTCCATTGGGATGTCGAACCAATTTGCTAGAAATTGTTTAACATAATATCTTCCTGTATGCAATTGATCTACAGTAGCGTAAATTTCAGTGCGGTTACATGTAGATACAATAACGTTTTCTAAAATACTTTTCTGTTCTTGTAACGCCTGCATCGCATTTGGAAGCTCAGCTTCAACAAAAGAAAGCTTTTCACGAATCTCAACAGGTGCAGTACGATAATTGACACCTACCACTAGTGTGTGCATGGAGTCATGTCACCCTTTCACGTTCATTTCATAAGACCTATTATAGCATACGTTCACAACTAGATAATTTGTCATTTGTGAACAAGCTATGAAATCTTATTTAGAATTATTATAAATTAATAATAGCAAAAACTATTCGCATATACAAACATTCTGTCCAAGTTTATAAAAGATTAACTATTCAAATTTAATTTTATGACCGTTACCATAATTTCTAATTTTAGTTGAATCACGATAATTAATACATTTTAATACTTTTGATGAATAAGGAGAATTGATTTCCGCCCCAGTCGGACGCTTTCCGCGGGGGGAGCGATAAGCCATCACCCATCGCTAACGCGCGTGGTTGTGATGTCTTATCTGTCTCCCTCCTCCCGCTGGAGTCGCCGCCTGCCGCTACAATCAATACTTAGAAAGTATACGGGTTTGAACCGTACAGGGCTATATAGGAGATTTAATAAATAAAATTAGAAAAATATTCTTTTCAAACAATAAAGGAGAAATGGTCTTATGTAATTAGGAAATCATTCATTAGGAAATGGATTCGATTTTTTATTCATGTCATTGGCACTTTATTAGATTAACTATTCGCACAAAAAAAGATTAACTAAGGATGGTATTCCCCAATTAATCTTTTTTAATCTTATCTAGACTTTTTAACGACTTAATGTAAGGCATAAACCGAATATATATGAAAATATTACATTCTAGTTTCGATTTCTTTCCAGGCTGCATCGAAGCCTAAACCAGTTTCGGAGGAGAAAACAATTAATGGATCGTTTTTATCCATTTGAAGTTCGTCTTTAACGATCTTCTTATGCTTATCCCATTTACCTTTAGGAATTTTGTCCGCCTTTGTAGCAATGACGATACATGGAATGTTGTAATGCTTTAAGAAATCGTACATCATACAATCATCTTTAGTAGGTGGATGTCTTAAATCTACGATTAATAGTACGCCTTTTAGAACCTCACGAGAGGTAAAATAAGTTTCAATCATTTTACCCCACGCAACACGTTCCGATTTTGATACTTTTGCATATCCATAACCAGGCACATCGACAAATAACAAATCCTCTTCTAGTTTATAGAAGTTCAGGGTTTGTGTTTTACCTGGCTTGGAAGATATACGAGCCATGCTTTTACGACCAATCATTTTATTGATGAAGGAAGATTTCCCAACATTGGAGCGCCCAGCAAGCGCAAATTCCGGCAAGTCACCTTCCGGATACTGCGCTGGTCTTACGGCACTTATTAATAGTTCGACGTTATGAATTTTCATTTATTTTGCCTCCTCTAATGCAAGTTGAAGCACCTCTTCAGCATCGGAAACAAAATGGAATGTTAATACTTCGCGAACACTTTCTGGAATATCTTCAATATCACGCTCGTTGTCTTTCGGACAAATAATTGTCGTCAAACCAGCGCGATGAGCACTTAATGTTTTTTCTTTTAAACCACCGATTGGTAGCACTCGGCCCCTTAATGTAACCTCACCCGTCATCCCGACTTCACGTAAAATCGGTCGTTTAGATAATGCGGAAACTAGTGCCGTCACAATCGTTATACCTGCAGATGGTCCATCCTTCGGAACCGCCCCTTCAGGTACGTGGATGTGTATATCTTTGTTTTCATGGAAGGTTGGATCAATCCCAAAGTCTGCAGCCTTTGATCGTACATAAGATAAAGCTGTTTGTGCAGACTCCTTCATAACATCTCCAAGCTTACCAGTAAGCTGTAATTTACCTGAGCCTGCTGATAAAGAAACCTCTATTTGAAGAGTGTCCCCACCAACTGTCGTATAAGCAAGTCCAGTAGCAACACCTACTTGGTTTTCTGTCTCTGCTTGTCCATAACGGAATTTTTTCTTACCAATTGTATCTTCCAAATTCTTTGGAGAGATACTCACTCGCTTTTTATCACCCGAGACAATTAGCAGTGCTGCTTTACGACATATATTAGCTAAAACTCTCTCTAAGCTACGAACTCCAGCCTCACGAGTATAGTAACGAATCACGTCTATAAGTGCTTCATCCTTCACTTGCAGCTGGGTTTTCTTTAATCCATGCTCTTTCAACTGTTTTGGTAGCAAGTGATTTTTAGCAATGGAAAGCTTTTCGATTTCTGTATATCCTGCAATAGATATAATTTCCATTCGATCTCTTAATGGACCTGGAATAGTGCTTAAATCGTTCGCAGTCGCAATAAACAATACATTCGATAAGTCATAGGTTTCCTCAATATAGTGGTCACTAAACGAATTGTTTTGCTCTGGATCCAGCACTTCAAGCATTGCAGCAGCAGGGTCTCCGCGGAAATCATTGGACATTTTATCAATCTCATCTAACAGTATTAAGGGATTGATCGTACCAGCCTTCTTCATGCCTTGAATGATACGTCCTGGCATAGATCCGACATATGTTCTTCTATGTCCACGAATTTCTGATTCATCTCGTACTCCTCCAAGAGAAATACGTACAAATTTCCTGCCTAGGGATTCGGCAATGGATTTTGCTAGAGAGGTTTTCCCCACTCCAGGTGGTCCAGCTAAACAAAGAATTGGTCCTCTAAGTGATTTAGTCAATTGACGAACTGCCAAATATTCCAGCACACGCTCTTTAACAGTTTCTAACCCATCATGGTCACGGTCCAAAATCTGTTCCGAACGCTTAATATCTAACTGATCTTCTGTAGAATTAGACCATGGTATGGATACAATCCATTCAATATAGTTACGTATAACTCCACTTTCTGGAGCTTGAGTTGGTAGCTTTTCATAGCGATCTAACTCTTTTAGTACATTCTTTTTTGTGGATTCTGGTAAACCGGCTTTTTCGATACGTTTTTTTAACTCGGCAACTTCACCGGTTTTACCTTCTTTATCTCCAAGCTCTGTTTGGATTGCTTTCATTTGCTCGCGAAGGTAGAACTCTTTTTGAGTTCTTTCCATTGCATTTTTAACGCGATTATTAATTTTTTTCTCAAGATTCAAAATTTCCTGTTCATTATAAAGCTGTACGATTAATGTTTCCATACGCTCTTTAACATCCATGATTTCCAAAATCTCTTGTTTTCCTGAAATCTTTAACGGTAGCGCTGCCGCTATCATGTCCGCTAATCTGCCAGGCTCTTCAATGTCAGCTACGGAACGATATGTTTCCTCCGATACATGCTTTGAAGCCTTAGAATACTTTTCGAAATTATGTAATAGAGTTCGCATTAACGCTTGATCTTCTTGATCTGCATTTTTAGGCTCTATATATGCCGAAACAGTTACTTCATCTATCGTATCCGTCACTTTATATTCATCCCAAATAGCCCGCTGTAAACCTTCCACTAATACTCTCATCGTTCCGTTAGGTAGCTTCACCACTTGTTTGATATGTGCAATGATTCCCACATCATAAATATCTTCTTGTGCTGGCTGTTCAATACCTAAATCTCTCTGAGCTGAAAGGAAAAGTTTTTCTTCACGTTCCATTGCTGTATTTAAAGCAGCCATGGAGCGCTCGCGTCCTATATCTATATGTAGCACCATGGTCGGAAATATAAATAATCCACGAAGGGGTAATACCGGGTAATACGTTTTTTCTGCCATTTTGGAAGTCACCTCCATCATATTGTATCCTTTATATATCCTAATAATACAGTAAATCCTCTGGATAAAAAGAGGTAGATTTCACTCTATAAAGAGAAATAGCTGACATCCTTGCTCGCGCCTGTGCACGTAGTTTGGAAGCCAGCTTTTTCAATGGCTATTAAGCCGATGTTTTTTCGTTGTCTATTTCTTTAAGTTCAGAACCATCTTCCAATAACAGCTTAGGACGTGATTGTTGCGTAATTGTTTCTTTCGTAATTACACATTCCACAATATCCTCACGTGATGGTAATTCATACATAACGTCTAACATTGTATTTTCAATGATAGAACGCAATCCACGAGCACCTGTTTTACGCTCAATCGCTTCTTTGGCAATCTCTATTAAAGCTTCATCTTCAAATGTTAGCTTCACATTGTCTAACTCAATCATCTTTTGATATTGCTTTACTAGTGCATTCTTAGGCTCTGTAAGAATTTGCACTAATGCTTTATCATCCAATTGCTCTAAGCTAGCCAATACTGGAAGTCGTCCTATGAACTCTGGGATTAAACCAAACTTCAGTAAATCCTCAGGAATTAATTGGGATAACACCGATTTAACATCTACTACAGCTTTATTTGGATCTGAACCAAAACCAATTACTTTTTCACCTAGTCGGCGTTTAATAATTTGTTCGATTCCATCAAATGCTCCTCCAACGATAAACAAGATATTTGTTGTATCTATTTGGATGAATTCTTGATGAGGATGCTTACGTCCGCCTTGTGGAGGAACGCTTGCAACAGTTCCTTCTAATATTTTTAGAAGTGCTTGTTGTACCCCTTCACCTGAAACATCTCTCGTAATAGAAGGATTTTCAGATTTGCGAGCTACTTTATCGATTTCATCTATATATATAATACCTTTTTCTGCTCTTTCAATATCATAGTCTGCTGATTGAATAAGCTTTAACAGGATATTCTCCACATCTTCTCCAACATATCCAGCTTCTGTTAATGAAGTCGCATCTGCAATTGCAAAAGGAACATTCAGAATTCTAGCTAAAGTTTGAGCTAGTAAAGTTTTACCGCTCCCAGTTGGTCCGATTAAAACTATGTTTGATTTAGATAATTCAACTTCATCAATCACGCTATTGGAATTTATACGTTTGTAATGGTTATAAACAGCTACTGCAAGTGATTTTTTTGCTCGCTCTTGGCCAATTACGTATTCATCAAGAATAGCTAAAATTTCTTTTGGTTTTGGAACTTCTTTGAACTCTACTTCTTCTTCTGTGCCAAGTTCCTCTTCCACTATCTCAGAACATAGATCTATACATTCATCACAAATGTAAACTCCAGGTCCCGCAACAAGTTTACGAACTTGTTCTTGTGGCTTGCCACAAAAAGAACATTTTAAGTTCCCTTTTTCATCATTGAATTTGAACAAAATATTCACCCCTATTCAAGCCATTATCTTACAAGATTCTTTATCCAGAATCAAATAATAAGTTTGCTTAAGATTTATTCTATAAACGCTGTTCTTTCAAATAGCCTGACTAAATATAGTATTTAGACTATAACCAATTGAAAGTTATGAACAGCTCCATACCAAAAAAGTTATGTATGTATAAAACAAGGCACAGACAAATGCTGTACCTTGTTATATTATAACGCGTTATGTGTAATTATGAAATTTTAGCGTTTTCCACTAAGAATTCCACAGTTTTTTGGAAGCGAAGGTCTTTTTCAAGAACCTCTGTACCACCAAGTGCACGTTTAATATCATCAGCTGACATATTGAATTGAGCACTCATTTTTTCAAGTTCAGCATTAACATCTTCTTCAGAAGCTAGAATTTCTTCTTTTTCAGAGATAGCTTCAAGAGTTAATTGTACTTTCACACGTTTTTTAGCATCTTCTGTCATTTGCTCACGTAATGCTGCTTCGTCTTGACCAGAGAACTGGAAGTAAAGCTCTAAGTTCATACCTTGTTGCTCTAAACGTTGACCAAATTCTTGTAACATGCGGTCAACTTCTGATTCAATCATAGCCTCAGGAATATCAATAGTAGCGTTTGCTGCTGCAGCTTCTACTAGATCATCACGAAGGTTTTGCTCAGACATTTGTTTTTTCTCTTCAGTCGCTGCTTCTTTTAGCTTAGTACGTAAAGCTTCAAGACCCTCAACCTCAGCGTCAATTTCTTTAGCAAGGTCGTCATTAAGTTCAGGAAGTTCTTTTCCTTTAACCTCTTTAACTGTAACTTTGAAAGTTGCTGCTTTACCTGCTAATTCTGCTGCGTGGTACTCTTCAGGGAATGTAACTTCTACGTCTTTAGATTCGCCAGATTTAACTCCAACTAATTGGCCTTCAAATCCTGGGATGAAAGAGTTAGAACCGATTTCTAATGGATAATCTTGTCCTGCTCCACCTTCAAACGCTTCTCCGTCTACAAATCCTTCAAAGTCGATTACTGCAGTATCGCCTTCAACGATTGCATCCTCTTTAACAACTAATTCAGCTAAACGAGCTTGATGACCTTTAAGTTGCTCTTCGATCTCTTCGTCTGTAACTGTTTGATCTAACTTGCTAACTTCAAGACCTTTGTAATCACCAAGTGTTACTTCTGGTTTTACTACTACATTAGCAGTAAATACTAATGGTTGACCTTTTTCCATAGTCACTATGTCGATTTCTGGACGATCAACTGGATCGATTCCAGCTTCTTCTACTGCTGAAGCATATGCTTCTGGAAGAATGAAATCTAATGCGTCTTGGAATAAAGATTCAACTCCGTACATTTTTTCAAAAATTTGACGTGGCATTTTCCCTTTACGGAAACCAGGTGCATTAATTTGCTTAACCACTTTCTTGAATGCTTGGTCTAAACCTTTGTTAACTACGTCAGCAGCAACTTCAACTGTTAAAAGACCATTATTTCCTTCTTGTTTTTCCCATTTAACTGACATTTATTCTACCTCCAATAAATAAATTACAATAATTTAGTAGCCTGTATATTAAAAGTTTGAAACTTAACAGGACAGTTTTTCACTAATTATATTGACAACTTGTATATTATAGCATAATTGACTAGACTTTCAACATTATTGATATACAAGTATGTTCGCCTACTTGCCTAATAAACATTTCTATCGTCGCTATGTAACAATATCAAAAACTAACCGCTAAATCAGATAGTCTTCCTTACTTATAATCCTTTAATACTTATATGGTTGTCAACTATTAATACGGAAATAGTATTCTTTTACATTCATATAAATGAATACTTTAAACTTTCATAAGAACACTTACATAGAGATTAGTGGAAGTGACATGCTCTTTTAAAAGTCGAATGGAATTTGTTGCTTATGTGCGCGCATATTTTTGTATCCTCTTCTGCTACAGAGGAATTATTTCTACTATCACTTAAAGTTATTTACCCAAATTAATTACTTGGATTTCCCCAAGCTATTTTACCCATGACTACTTCTTTTTTAGCCCCGGTAGCTGAAGGTAAGTTATTTGTTTTTTTCTTCAAGCATTGATAGCCTAACAACGCGAAAATGACTGCCTCTTTAGCATCTGCACACATTCCATACGCTTCCATTCCAGCAACCGTAACGTGTTTTGGCATATATGCTTTTAGGCTTGTGAATAGTGTCGAATTATGTCTTCCTCCACCACTAACAATTACTTCTTCTATTTGCGCGGATTCAATAAACCTTATAATTTCTTGGGAAAGGGTTTTGGCTGTTAATGCGGTAATCGTTGCAATTCGATCATCTATACTTATTCCATCATTGTCAGCCTCTTTCCATAAATTACTTGCGAAATTTATGCCAAACATCTCTCTTCCAGTACTTTTAGGATAGTCTTTATGGAAAAATGGGTTTTCAAGAAGCTTGGTTAACCATTTTTCGTTCACTTTTCCTCTGGCTGCTATTGCCCCCTCATGGTCATATGAGCTATTACCATCTGTTGCCCATTGTACGAATGCATCTATAATCATATTCCCAGGACCAGTATCGTACGCAATAACCTCTGAAGCAGTCGATCCTTTAGGGAGAACGGTTATATTCGAAATTCCACCTATATTAACTAGTACTCTACCATGGCTCTTATTGGTGTAAAGCATATGATCCGCATAAGGAACTAACGGGGCTCCTCCACCACCAACGGCCATGTCTCGCGTCCTAAAATCACCAACAGTAGTAATGCCAGTACGTTCCGCAATTACGCCTATATCACCAATTTGAAGAGTGGATTTCATTTCTCTCCCCTCCATCGTTATGGGCACCGGTTGATGGAAAATAGTTTGACCGTGCGAGCTTACTAGCAAGATATCACGAGGCGTTAGGTTGGCTTGGTCAATAAGAGTTAAGGTAGCTTCGGAGAAGATCTCTGCTAAATACATATTCATCAAACTAATAGCTTCAACTGTTGCCATTTCAGGCGTACAGGCTTCAAAAAGTCTACGTTTAACCTCCTGTGAGTATGGTACTGACAAATACTCCACCAACTCTATATCTAAGTTGTCCCCAGCCTCTCTAATTTTAACGAGCGCTGCATCTACTCCATCTAAAGAAGTTCCGGACATAAGGCCAACTACAAGGCTTGTTTGTTCTTTCAATAGCCTCTCTCCTTGTAAAAGTTTATATTATAGCTCTTTTTTATACGATGTATAGCTTTTCCATACGTCGTAATCTAATTTCCGATAAAAATCGACAAGGCCTGTCCAATCGATGACAATATTTTTTACGTCTCTTCTTCTTAGAAAAGCTATTGCAGCTTGAACAATCGCTAATCCATATCCGTTTCCACGCTCATTCGAATCGACGCCTAAAGGTCCTACTCCTCCTAATTCATGGTTGAACAGAGGAGCCCAGTAAACATTTTGAGCAATTAGAGGCGATGTAAGATCATTTATTCTTGAAAAACCAATTATCTTATTTTCTTTTTTGAGGATGGCAAATTCTCGCCCGTTCCCACCCTTTTGGAAATAATGTATAGCCTCGTATTCCCACCTTCCTGGGAAGCATCTATGTAGAAATGCAAGGAACTCATCCTTCTCTTCAGGCTTTAATAGAGAAAACTCCACTTTAGGAAGAGAAGGTAATTCTTTTGCTTCCTCCCCCTCATATTTACAAAGCATATCGAACTCATTTCCAAAAGATTGATATCCTTTCTTTTCAAACCAGCCTTCATAACTCTCTAATGGGACACCAGGGAAATAATGCCAAGGGTCTTTCCCTAACAATATTTCCTGCATTCCCGCTAATTTAAATGCATCCTCTGTATGCTTTAATAAAATAGACCCAATTCCCTTATTACGATACTCATGATGGACAAGAATCACCTGAATCCACCCCGTTTTATCCTTCATCGGTACCTCTAAACTCTCCTGCCATCTCTTCCCAACAATAAACCCAATTACTCGATTTTTCTCATCTACCATTATTCGAGAAGCATCATAGCAGACATTCTCATCTTGAAAGCTATTTTGCTTAAATAGTTCCTTACGCATAGGGAAATCTCTACCTAGCTCTAAATTCCACAAACTTACTAATTCATCTAGTCGTTCTACTTGCCATGCTATCATTTTCATACTTTCACCTCAGTTATCGTAGTTTGTTCTATTAAATGTGTCTAAAAAACAATCATCTATTTGTATGTTTTCTTCTATAAGGGCGGCAACTACTGCTCCACCTGCTGGCAAAATCTTTGGAAACATAATGTCTACGCTCATACTGTTATTATTAATCGTTCTTTCGATTGATGCTTTCAAAACATCATATCTATTAAACAGACCACCGACTAAAACTACTGGGATAGTGACGTCACCCTGGCCGAACAACTTTCTTACAAGAACTGAAATTGCCAGCCCCAGCTCTTCCCCATTCCGTTCTATAATCTGTTTAGCAACCAAATCATGTCTCTCCACCGCCTCCATGACTAGTACTGTTAGAGAGGCTATCAGCTTTTTAGGGTTCTCTGCTTGATAAATAATCGGAATGATATCCGGTAACTGTTCTATCTGAAAATGCTTAGTAAGGAGTTCTATTAAGTATGTTGGTTCAATAAGTCCATCTCTAGCCTTAAAGGCAGCTTCTAAGGCGTCTCTTCCAATCGCATATCCACTCCCTTGATCACCAAAAAGATGGCCCCATCCTCCGACCCTTGCCCTATCAAAAGCTTTGTTTACTCCGTATGTGATTGCTCCTGTACCTGCAATTTGAACAACTCCTGGTTTCCCTATTGTTCCGGAATAAAGGGCAGTAATTGCATCATGATCTATAGTAATACTTACTTCCGAGGAAAATAGAGGTAGTAGCATTGTTTTTATGGCCTCTTGGTTAGTTCTATTACCTGCTCCTGCCATCCCTGCAAACACCCGCTTTACGAGCAGGGTTTTTTCTGGTGCCAATTCTTTAAGATTCGCTACTAGCTTTTGTAGCTCTAGTTGGACAGCTGTTTTTCCCATACTATTAATATTAGTTCCACCGACCGTTGTTTTTGCTAATACTTCCCCTTTGATTGTAGCAATGATTCCAGTGGTTTTTGTCCCACCACCGTCAATCCCTAGTACATACATTCTCTGCCCCCCTCGACAATAAACAAGCCAACTCATAGAAGAGTCAGCTTATGAAAAGAAATTATTTCTTTGAATCCTTTGATAAAAAATTAACTGCGTCCCGTGTGGCATCTAAATACTTTACCGTTTCCTCATATTGCAAGGAAGCGACTCCCATAAACAGAATGTCAACGACTTGTAGCTGCCCAATTCGAGACGACGTCGCACCGCTGCGAAATGTTGACTCTCTAGTTGCAGACGTATAGAGTTTAATATCCGCAATTTTAGAAACAATCGAGTTACCATATTTCGTAATACTAATAATAGAAATACCTTTTTCTTTAGCAAGCTCCAAAACTTTGGCTACCTCTGAAGTCTCTCCTGAAAAGGAAATCGCGACAACGACATCCCTCTTTTCCGCAGTAGCTACTAATGTCATCGCTAAATGCATATCCGGGAAGGCATAAGCATTCTTGTTAATTCGTAAAAATTTTTGTTGAGCATCTTGGGCAATAATATTAGAAGCACCTACTCCAACAAAATGAATTGTATTTGCGCCTCTAAGAAGGTCGATCGCTTTTTCTAATTCTTCGGTATTTAACATTTCTGCAGTTTCACGAATCGTTTTAATACTATTATTTGTCATCTTATCTATAATTGACAAAATTGGTTCGTTTGGTTCTATATCTCGAAAGCCATGCTCCGTCGTCTTTTGCAAATCTCCTGCAATTCGTAGCTTAAGATCTTGTAAACCTTTTAAATCTAATGACTTACAAAGCCTTATGACTGCCGCTCCGCTAGTCGAGCTCCTCTTCCCTAATTCAACTGCAGTCAAAGAGATTGCCTCTTGAGGATGATGTAATATGTACTTCGCAATTTTCTTCTCAGAGGGTGGTAATGTATTAACCATTTCATTTAACATAGCTAGTCCACCATTGGCAGATGACATAATTTATCCACTCATTTCTTCCTATTGATAGCTATTTAACTATAGATCTCTTTTTTATTTCATTGGAGGGATTAAGCTAAACGGCTTGTATTCATAATGTATCCCGTCATTTTTTATATGGAGAAGTCCAAAACAATTGCCGTCCCCTTGCATCTTTACATACTTTTTTGGTGAAGCATTCCCAGTCACTATATATCTCACACCATTAACTTCCCATTGATCCTGCGCATGTAAATGTCCAAATAAAACAACAATGTCTCTAGAAGGAAGAATTGTTTTTGATGCATTTAGTATTTCTTCTAACTGAATAGAATCATCATTTTCCATTGCATGTGCAGTTCCAAATCTGTCCTTGGTAGGTACATGTGTAAGTACTACAATATACCTTTCCTTATGAGTAGATAGTATTTCCTTAAGATACGTAAACTGGGTGGAATCGGAAAGGGAAAGACTTTGCCCTAAAGCACTATTTAAAATGATAAATAACACTTTCCCATAAGTAAAATGATAGGTTGGCGAACCCATATAACTCTGATATAACGTTAAGTTTCCTTGAAATGCCTCATGATTCCCGGCGAGCGTTAATAACGGTTTCTTTGTATCCGAAAATAGCCATGTACGAGCTATTTTAAATTCTTCTGCTGTACCTTGATCTATAAAGTCTCCCATATGTATGATAAAGTCAGGGGCTTCGTCCGAGACTTGCTTGAGAGCAGCCTTACCATGCTCCACCGTATGAGTATCAGGAATAATTCCTACTACAAAGCTGTCCTCGTCTAGTAGTTTGTTTAACCTTTCTATAACAAAATTTTGTTGATAGGGGTCCATTACATTCCCAGCTCGGTCCCGTGCCTGAATCGAAAGCTTATGAGGACCATCCAGTAAAGGGGTACTAGAAACAGCATATCCACACCCTGTTTCTTCATCATAAACAACCTGTTGCTGTACATCATCGATAGTAAGATTTATATCGTTTTCTTCAATCCCACTATGGTCATCCCATAGGTGAAAGCTAATCCGTGGGGTTGATGTATGAATAACGTTTGAATTTGTTGGTGTCACATTTGATATAATAGGACTATCATAATCCTCATCCAAACTTATAAAATAGTTTTTTTCTAAATGCGGTACCGACCAATTTCCCGCCATATCTTTTGCTTGTATACTAACCTTGCAATCTCCTTCTGGAAGATCCTTTAAATGGTAAGATACTTTGTTCCCTTGAATTGAAGGATATACCACCTTGTGATTGATTGTCATGATAATCGAATGGAAATCTACACCTGACATTAGGTCACTTACTACTGTTGAAAAGATAAAGGAATTGCTAAAGATCTTTTCCTTTTGGGGTAATATATCACTAAAAATTGGCCCTGCTAAGTCTTGATCATCTACATATACAAAAGTGAGTTGATCTAAATAGAACTTTCCATTAATACTGGAGTCTTTCTGATTTTCTTTATTAGTCTGTACTGCATAAATTTGCTCCAACCTTAATGGAAGCTTCCAGTTTTGCTCCAGCTCCGCGTCTAAGTATTTCCACCCTGTCCATGAAAGGTTTCCATTTGTTAGGTTTATTATTTTTCGTTCATTATTTCCATCTAAAATTGTTGCACGAAGCCATGGCGTGTTTCCATCACTATGTACCCACATAGCTAACTTCTTGGCTCTATGCTCTGTCACTAATTTTTTCTTAAATTTGATATACATAGCGCCGTTCCCTTTAACCCAGCCCCCATAGTTAAAGCTAACCTGCAAGCTATACTTCCCGTGTTTTACGAAATTCTGGGATAAAGATAAATCATAGGAGGAGACAAAGGAATGGTTTGTTTCAAAGTCGCTAATGGTGGCATCGTTAAAGTCCTCCAAGATTAGTTTCTTAAGCTCCTTCATCTGATTTCCTCCTTATAATTTTGTTTCAGCCAGTTCAATAGCCTTTCTCACAAAGCCGTTTGCCTGATTAATATAATGTATTGCCTCTTCATAGTTTACATTAGCTTTCATCATCACTATAGCAGGCTTTACTTCGTTATTTGCTAGTTTTAAAAATTCTTCTGCCTCACTATAAGGGCGTTTTGTAATGGTTTGAATAATTCCCTTTGCTCGTTCTTTAAGTTTTTCATTACTAACAGAAACATCTACCATTAAGTTTTCATACACCTTACCTAGCTTGATCATAACTGTAGTTGAAATCATATTTAATATGAGCTTATGGGCAGTAGCTGCTTTCATCCTAGTAGAACCCGTAATTACCTCTGGTCCAGTCTCTACCTCTATTTTAATAGTAGCATGTTCACTGATGGAGGAATTTTTGTTTGCGGTTAAGCTGATTGTTTGTGCACCAACCTCATTCGCATAATCTAATGCCCCAATTACATATGGCGTTCTTCCACTAGCTGCAATCCCTATCACTACATCAAGACTAGACAAATCTCTTTCCTTTAAATCTTCTTTACCTTTTTCTGGACTGTCCTCAGCACCCTCTACCGCTTTTTCAAAAGCTGAAAGTCCACCTGCCATAACAGCCTGCACTAAATTGTACGGAGTTCCGAAGGTAGGCGGACATTCAACCGCATCTAAAATACCTAGTCTCCCACTTGTTCCTGCTCCAACATAAAATAGTCTTCCACCAGATTGCAATGAGTTAAATACAGTATCTGTAGCCTTTTCAATATCATATAACACATTCTGAACACACTCAGCGACACTTTTGTCCTCTTCATTAATCAATGTTAAAATGCTCTGAGTAGACATATGATCAATGTTTAGGGAATTGCTATTTCTTTGCTCGGTTGAAAGTTTATTCAAATTAGCTAAATCATTCATTTTTTAATCATCCTAGTTATATATGTCGTATATTTTCTTTTCCTTTTGAAACCTTTCCGTTAAAGCTAAACTGTTCTCTATATAATCTTTAGTTGTTCCATTCCAAATTCTTTGCCTTAAGCTTTTGGTGCCAGCCAACAGGTCAAAAAAATACTTCTTTTGCTCATTTTCTACAAATGAGAAATCATTTGGATATAAGTGGGCGATTGTTTCTAAAAGTAATAGCCCAGTTTCCCATGCATGGAAGTTATGACGATCGACGATATGTAACTGTATCCCCTCGCATATTACATTCATGTGCTTTTGATAGGTTGGCTTAAAAAAAACCGGCCTAGCAATGATTCCTTCTATCTTCCTATCATTAAACACCTTTGCGAGCCTTTGCCCGTCCACATAAGGAGCACCAATCCATTCAAAAGGCCTTGTAGTGCCTCTACCTTCAGATAAGTTAGTTCCTTCTATTAAACAGGTTCCAGGATATAATACGTTCATATCCATATTGGTTGTGTTTGGTGATGGCGGCACCCAAAGGAAAGGCGTGTCATCATAGTACATAGCTCGCTTCCAGCCTTGCATAGGAACTACAGTCAAATCACAGCTATAACCAAACTTATATTTAAACAGCTGTGCTAGTTCTCCCACAGTCATTCCGTGTCTATTGGGGATGGGCAATAAACCAACAAAAGATCGTACATCCTCTTCTACGAGATTACCTTCTATTCGCTCACCAGAAATCGGATTAGGTCGATCCAGCACGACAAACTGCTTACCGTGCTCTCCACAGGCTTCCATTACATATGCCATTGTATAGATGTAGGTAAAGTACCTTGAACCAATATCTTGCATATCAAAAACAACTACATCCACAAACTCTAACATCTCTTTCGTAGGCTTTCTAGATTCACCATATAGGCTGTAAACCGGTAGTTTTGTGTAGGGGTCTATGGAAGACTGGACTTCCTCTCCTTCCTTGGCATCGCCTCGGATACCGTGCTCTGGACTATATAAGGCGGTTAACGTAATGTCAGGATGATCAACAAATAATTCAATAGTCGGCGTTAGCTTTTGGTTTACACCCGTCATATTTGTCACCAAGCCTATATTTTTCCCGATAAATGTTTTGTAGCCATCTTCCAAAAATATTTCTAACCCTAACTTCATTTGTTTCCTCCATTAATCAGACATTTGAGGGCTCATACTTCGTAAACGTTTTAGATGCTCCCCATGTTAGGATAAAGGCAGTTACACTTCCTCCAAAGAAAAAGAGTAAAGCGGGAATCGTTATAAAAGTTACATAGTGAACAAATAATAAGATCGCAATCAATGCAATTGTAAGGATAGGATGAATGACACCTATCACAAATGCCCATTTAATATTTTGTAAGGTGCTTATATTAAAATGTACAAAGATTGGAAAAGAATATAACAACACAATCAGTAAAACTATAAAAAGGGCTATTACCCCATAACTAGCTACAAAGTAAACCATATTCTCTTGAGCTCTTAAAATCTGCAGCTCAATATAAAGTAGGTATCCAATACCGGCAAGTATGTATCCGAGTAGATTAGCCTTAAAAAATTCTTGACGGTAAGATTTCCAGAAGGTTTGAAATACGGGAATATCTGTATCTCCCGAAACCCATTTTCTCACAACCGCAAACATACCAGCTGTAGCTGGCATGAGCCCAAAAAAGAACAAGCCTACTAGTGTGAATACAAACCAAAGTATGTTCAAGTAAGCTAACCTCATTGCCCACACGGCAAACTGATAGTATCCATTTACAAAACTGTTCATAGTAGACTCTCCTTTCTTTGTTCAAATTGAAAAGCGCAGGCGCTATCCCTGCACCAACAGGCAAATGGGGAAAAGCGAGGAGTAGTTCCTCAGCCACCATAAACGTTCTTGTTTGCAACGAGCTTGCGTAGGAGCAGCTTTTTTCCCTTTGACCCCGTGGGGCAAGACGCCGGAGCTAGACATCTAGAAAAGCGTAACCGCCTATCCCTGCCCCGACAGGCAAATGGGAAAAGTGATGAGGCAGCTCCTTAGCCACCGCAAACGCTCTTGTTTGCGACGAGCTTGCGCAGGAGCAGCTTTTATCCATTTGACCCCGAGGGGCAAGGCGGTGGAGCTAGACATCTAGCAAAGCTATTCTTTAATCGAACCGATTAATACACCTTGGACAAAGAATCTTTGCAAAAATGGATAAACAATTAATAGTGGTAAGGACGAAATAATGATGACTGCATACTTAATAAGTCCCCCTGTCCTCACCTGTTGGATGAGCGACTCCGTTTGCTCCCCGGATCCTTCGCCTAGTTGCGCCTGATTAACTACTAAAATTTCTCTCAGAATGAGCTGAAGAGGGTATTTTTCCCGATCAGACAAGTAAATTAACGCGTTAAAATATTGATTCCATAGACCGACCGCGTGAAATAGTGCCATAACAGCTATAATTGGCAACGATAGCGGTAATACAATTTTTATAAACATATAAAAGTCGGATGCTCCGTCTATTCTAGCCGCCTCTACTAATTGATCTGGAATACTGCTTTGGAAAAAAGTTCTTGCTACTAAAATAGACCAAGCACCAACAACTCCAGGTATGACTATAGCCCAAATAGTATCAAGCATCCCTAACGTTTTTATGACCAAATACGTTGGGATTAGTCCGCCACTGAACATCATTGTGAAAAGAACAAACCATAAGATATACTTACTTCCCATTAACTCTTTTCTTGAAAGTGCATAAGCACATGGCAACAACACAAATAAATGGAGGAGTGTCCCTACTGCGGTATATAAGATGGTATTCCGGTACCCTAACCAAATTGAGTCATTTTGCAATATTTTTCTATACCCTTCAAACGTTATATCGACAGGCCATAACCACATTTTCCCTGAGCTCACGGCTAAGGGATCACTTATGGAGGCACTGATTACGAAGACAAGTGGATAGACTATTAAAATGACAATGACCGTTAAGAAAATTTTGTTTAGAACGTCAAAGCCCTTATCGGACAAACTAACCTTTTTCATATGAACCCCTCCTTACCATAAGCTGTTATTGCTAGTTTTTCTTGCAACATAATTGAAGGTAATTAGTAAAGCTATGTTAATAATGGAGTCAAATAAACCGATTGCCGCAGCAAAACTATATTGACCTTCTAATAATCCGGCTTGATATACATAGGTTTGTATAACATCTGATGTCTCAGAGTTCAAGCTATTTTGTAATAGTAAAACTTTTTCAAATCCTACAGACATAAAGCTACCAATGTTTAAAATGAGTAGAACAACAATCGTCGGAAAAATACCAGGTATGTTGATATGTAGAATTCTTTGTAATTTTGATGCACCATCTACTTCTGCAGCTTCATGTAACTCTGGGTTAATACCTGCTAATGCCGCCAAGTAAATGATGGAGCTCCAACCTAGCGTTTGCCATACCCCCGACCAAACAAATATATGTCTAAACCAACCTGCCTCATCTAAGAAGCGAATTTTTTCTCCACCGAATAGAGTGATGATTTGATTGACTAAGCCGTTTGCTGGATCTAAGAAAATAACGATCATCCCAACTACTACAACTACGGATATAAAGTGAGGAGCATATGTAAGTGTTTGAGCCCATTTTTTAAAAGCACCATTTTTCAGCTCGTTTAGTGAAAGGGCCAAAATAATTGGTAAAGGGAATAATAATAACTGATATAGACTGAGAATAATTGTATTTTTTATTAGTCTCCAAAAATAGTACGAATCAAAGAAACGAGTAAAATGATCAAATCCAATCCATGGACTTCCCCAAATTCCTTGATTGGCCATAAAATTTTTAAAGGCTATTTGTACCCCATACATTGGTACATAGTGAAAGATTAAAAAATATAAAAGCGCAGGAAGTAAGAAAACATAGAGCTGCCAGCTTTTTAGGAAATTTCTTTTGATTTTAGCAAAACGACTCACTTTCGGAACAACCCCATGGTCTGCTTTAGTTTCATTAATTTGCATATTTTTACCCCCTTCTCCCCGTTTTCTAATTGTGCAGAGGAGAGATCTCCCCTGCAAATTAGAAAGCAACTCACTTATTAATCTTTATATCTCTCATACGCCTTTTGTTGAAGCTCCATGAAGTCCTCTAACCCCATTTTTTCAATAGTTCCCACATAAGAGTCCCATTCCGTTAAAGGAGTTTCTCCTGTTATAAATTTCGCTTGCATTTCCTGTACGTATTTATCAATATCTGCTTTTAAAACGGATACGCGATCATTTTCCTCAGCAGTATAGGTAAAATTCGGCCATACTTCATCAATTAGATATGGTTCAAGCTCTTTCGTAGCCTCAATATCTCCTGGTGCATTTTCTGATCCTGTGAAATAATCATCTGTAATCATAACCGGATGATTTCCACCTGGATTAATCAAATATTTAGCTAGCTCCTGTGTCATCGTAAGTCCGTCTTTACTATTAGTGATTTTATCTAACAGCTTTGGTCCATCAGCTGTTTGTTCAAAAGTTTCTCCTTCAATCCCCATAAAGAACATCAAAGCTCCCTCATCACTGTAGAAATGATCTAACCATCTTACCGTTTCAGCAGGGTATTTATTTTCACTCGTAATAGCAAAGTTTCCTAAGTCTCTTAATGGAGAGGTAATTCCTGTGTATAGTTTTTCTCCACTCGGACCAGCTAGTGCATTACCAACCACATAGTCTTTACCGATTTCTTCTCCAAATAATTCAACTGGGTTGTAGAATTGAGTAGCTCCATACAACTCCTCAGCTGCAGCAGCCAGATATTTAGGTACGTCAATGGAGTAAATACCTTGATCAATTAAGCCTTCTGAATATAATTTATGCATATACTCTAGCATTTCTTTATATTCTGGTGCTGTTGGGAAGAAACGAAGCTCACCGGAAGCGTCAGTATCTAGCAAAGTATGAAGAGACCCTTTGTTTTGTACACCGAAAGCCCCAGAAATCCAATGTAGAATACGTGTCATCGAAACACTACTTAAAGGAATCTCGTCATTTTTTCCATTTCCATTTAGATCTGTTTCTTTTACCGCTTTCAAGTAGGCATATAATTCATCCAAATTTTCAGGATTTTTCATACCTAATTGATCTAACCAATCTTGTTTGATCCAAGGCTTAGCACCTATTAATAGAGACGTGAAATCTGGTGAATAAATAGTTGGGAAAGAATAAATATTCCCATCTGGGAAAGTAAGTCCTTTTTTAATTTCAGGATTTGCCTCTAATATCTTACTTAAATTAGGTGCATAATCTTCTATTAAGTCATTTAGTGGAATAAATGTGCCTTGTTGGCCATATTTTTGTAAATCACCTACTGGGATAGTTGCTGCATAAAAAACATCAGGTAAAGTTCCACTAGCTAACGCAAGGTTTCTTTTTTCTTGTAATCCGTCTGCTGGTACCTGTTGCCAGGTGATATCTATATTAGACATTTTTTCATATTCGTTAAGTATCAATACATCGTTCCAATCA
>JBEMAY010000044.1:0-26450 GCA_040274765.1 Psychrobacillus sp. | reverse complement strand
GTTTTGATGACCACCACGCATTAGCGAAATATGCTGGACTCGTTTGGACACAGTATCAATCCGGCGAATTTGAAGCCGAAAATACTAGCCGGATGCGAACCGGCAATAAATACCTACGGTATTATCTTGTACAAGCAGCAGATGCGGTACGTAAATATGACACTGAATATAAAGCCTTTTATCAAAAGAAATACCAAGAAGTAACCAAGCACCAACATAAACGCGCTCTCGTCTTAACCGCTAGAAAACTAGTACGCCTCGTGCATTCGCTACTACGCACGAATCAGCTGTACATACCACCAGAAAGGAGAGACTGAGTTAACCCACTCACAACCTTTCACTCATTAAAAAACTTCCATTTTTTCCTATTTTTAAAGTAGAAAAATGAGAGGTTTATTTGGTATGAGCAAAAAAGGTTCATTTTGAAAGTATCACTTGAATCATTTCCAATTCATATCTTTTTTCCGCTTGACATATTACCACTGGGCTTTTCAATATGACATATAGAAGTTAAGGTGGAATCCTAGTGGAAGAGTTTTCTCCTCTATACTAAATGATAACCAGTCCTTCTATATTATTTTAAATAATTCTACTCCATACAATTAACTTTTCGTAATCAAAATTCCTTCCTTATTAATTTCCTATTTCACTCATTAAATTTTAACATAATTATCCATAATCCTTACGTGTAATATAAAACTATTTAATCCAGCAACAAAAAAACAGCCCATTTATAAAAGGACTGTTTATTGTTTACTATTTATCAACTAATCAATACATTAGCTGGATCAATTCTTCTTTTGTTATCCCACCAAAGTATTTTGGAACATCTACAGATTCCAGAGCTTGTTCAATGCCTTCTTTGCTATAATTTTTTCCTACAAGCAATACTTCAACCTCTTCTACTTCTCCTACTCCAAAGAAGTCGCCGAAGAATTTGACCTCTTCTATAACCCCTTTGTTCACCTCTAAACGAACATCCACGCTTCCGGTTGGGAAACGGTGGGAATGCTGGATATTAAATTTAGGCGATTTTCCATAATTCCACTCCCATTTCTGATAACGCTCTTCAGATAGCTTGTGGATATTAGCCCAATCCTCTTCCGTTAGCTCCCAATATTGAACCTTGTCCTCTCCACCAAAAATAGAAGAAAGTATTGCTAAACGGAATTCCTCTATCGTCATCGGCTCATCCAGTAGATCTACTATATTCGTTAC
The DNA here is from genome assembly GCA_040274765.1 of Psychrobacillus sp. Taxonomy (GTDB): domain Bacteria; phylum Bacillota; class Bacilli; order Bacillales_A; family Planococcaceae; genus Psychrobacillus. The sequence continues at coordinate 25,232 of JBEMAY010000044.1, read as the reverse complement.
ACGGCTACGAATGGATTTAATCCCTTTTGACTCAATTTTGTCTTTTTTAACTTTTAATGCCGATACAACCGCATCGATTTCAGTATCAAACATTAGTGTACCGTGACTGAACATTCTTCCACGAGTGGAGAACTGCGCATTACCAGAGATTTTTTTACCCCCTGCTAAAATGTCATTTCTCCCTGAAAGCTCTGCATCTACGCCCATTTTCTTTAAAGCATCTACCACTGGCTGAGTAAACTTTTTAAAGTTACGGAAGCTGTCTCCATCATCCTTCGTTAAGAAGCTAAAATTTAAATTGCCAAGATCATGGTAAACTGCTCCTCCACCAGAAAGTCTGCGAACTGGAATAATACCGTTTTGCTCTACAAAATCTGTATTAATTTCCTCAATTGTGTTCTGGTTTCTCCCAATAATGATGGATGGCTGATTTATGTAAAACAGAAGAAACGAATCCTTCTCTACATCCATTGTATTTAGCGCATACTCTTCAATCGCCAAGTTAATACGTGGATCCGTAATTCCTTTATTATCAATAAAAAACATTACTATCACTCCTTTATTCCTATTTTAGCAAATTTCCATAGAATGTGTTGACAAAACATTCTGTGTTATATTACAATGAATTCAATCTTAACAGTTATATAACAGATGGAGGTGGAATATATATGTTAGAAAACGTATTAGAATTTTTCCGTAACCTGCCCAAAAAGAAATGTGTAACGTGTGGCGAGCCAATTGAAGAACAACACGAATGCTATGGGAACCACTGTGATAAATGTAACAACCTATAATTTTTAAAATTACCAGCTAGAAGCTCCCCTTCCTAGCTGGTTTTTTTGCGTATACTGATGAGATAAAGCACACCTATAAACTAAAAGAGTTATTGTTAATAACCTAGTATTATGATAGGATTAATAAAATTAAAATTTTCTGAATTCATAAAGAGGTGGAGAATGATATGAAGTATGGCTTTTGGTTACCTGTTTTTGGCGGGTGGTTACGAAATGTAACAGATGAGAATATGCCAGCATCGTTTGAATATGTCAAAGAGCTAGCACAAAATGCAGAAGAATGGGGTTACGATTTAACCTTAATAGCTGAATTAAACCTGAATGATATTAAAGGAATAGAGAGTCCTTCTTTAGATGCTTGGTCAACATCTGCCGCTATCGCTGCAGTTACTAAACGTTTAGAAATATTGACGGCAATTCGTCCTGGTTTCCACAACCCTGCGTTAACGGCAAAGGCAGCTGCAAATATCGATCATATAAGCAATGGACGTTTCTCCCTTAATGTTGTGTCAGCGTGGTGGGAAGGAGAAGCAAAGCAATATGGAGGTGTTTTCACTGCACACGATGATCGCTATGCACGGACGGAGGAATTTATCAGTATCTTAAAAGGTTTATGGAAGGAAACGCCTTTTTCCTATACTGGGCAGTTTTATCAATACGAAAACACTTATTTGTCTCCCAAGCCAGTGAAACAGCATATTCCACTATATGCTGGTGGAGAAAGTGAAACCGGAAAGCAAACAATTGCTAAAACCTGTGATTCCTATGTTATGCATGGCGGTACGGTTGAGGAAATAGCTGAAAAAATAAATGACATGAAAAATAGGCGCCGTATTATTGGTGAAAAGCCTTTAGAAACCTTTGGAATGTCAGCCTATATTATTTGTCGAGATACGGAGGAAGAAGTCCAACAAGAGCTTGCTCGAATTACAGAAGTGAAAGAAGGTTCACCTGGTTATGAGGGCTACAAGGACTTTGTCAGTAAGTCACAGCTCAACGTGGACGTTCAGCTCAAAGATTATTCCGTCTCTAATAGAGGGTTGCGACCAAACTTAATAGGCACCCCGGAACAACTTGCGAAGAAAATCGTGGAGTTTGAGGAGGTTGGAGTGAATTTATTAATCCTTCAGTTTTCCCCACAGCATACGGAAATGAAGCGGTTTGCAGATCAAGTAATGCCACTAGTAGAGAAATTGAAAAAGGAAAAGCAAGAAGTTTCCGTTTAAGGTTCATCTAGAAAATTAATCAAAAAAAAGGCCATCTCTATTTTTAGAGATGGCCTTTTTTCTATTAAGCTTCTTTTGTTTGTTTAGAGTATCGTTTAGCAAACAATAACATAAAGTATCCAAATGTTAGTGCTAGGCAAACTACCGTCACTCCAAGTAAGAAGCTATTATTCAACCAGAAATGACTGAGATCACCTGTAGAAATAGATGCTTTAAAGCTCTGCACTGAATAAGTCATTGGCAGCAATTTATTAAAGAATTGTAAAGGTGCCGGTATCAGTTCTAATGGGAATGTACCTGCACTTGTAGTTAGTTGCAGAATCAGGATAATGATTGCAACAAATCTTCCTGGATCACCTAATATCGAAACAAGCAGCTGTACTAATGCTAAGTATGTGAAGCTTGTAATGATGGCAGAAAGGATGAACAGTCCTACACTTTGAGTTTCTAGTTTTAAGACAAATAGTGCAACTGCAACGACAAATAGCGATTGAAGAATTCCTACCACACCTAAAACTGTTATTTTACTAGCAAACCATTTCGCCCCACTTGTTGGAGCTATAACTGGTTGCACAAATGGGAAGACAATGGAGATTAACAATGCCCCAACAAATAATCCAAGTGACAAGAAGTATGGCGTAAAGCCAGTTCCATAGTTAGGCACCTCATTGACTCCTACTACATTAACGTCAACGGGTGAAGCAACCATTTCATAAGTAGATTCATTAGGTGTTACTTCTCCTGCCTGCTCACTCGCTTCTTGTAAGCTAGTTTGTAATGTATTCGTTCCATCTGCTAGTAATTGTGTACCTTCTACTAGTTTAGTAGATCCTTCAGCTAATTCACCTGATTTCGTAGCAAGTGTACCAGTTCCCTCTTTTAATTGAGATGAGCCTGATGCTAACTCGTTTAAGCCATTCACTAGGCTAGAAGATCCAGCATACACTTGACCAATTCCAGTATTAAACTCGTTCATTTTTTCTTTTAGAGTAGTCGTACCACCAGCAAGATTAGATGAGCCTTCTACTAATGCTGCTGAAGATGATGCTAATTGTGAAACACCCTGCTTTGCTTGTGAGTAACCTCCACTCAGCTGTTCCGCTCCACTCACTATTTGAGAAGTCCCAGTAGTTAAATCCTGAGTTCCACCAGCTAATTGTTCTAAGCCTGAGGAAACAGAAGTACTACCAGCCTCTAGTTGCTTTAATGTCTCTGTAATAGCAGCCGACTGTTCTGGAGGTAAAGCAGCTGTTAACTGACCTAATTGTTGAGATAATGCTTGGATACCAGCTGTTACATTAGCAGAGCCTTGAGCCAGTTGGTTTGTGCTGTCATTCAATTTGAAGCTACTCGCTTGAAGCTTAGCCAAGGAATCTAGCAGGCCTTTTTCCTTTTCGCTAAGTAATTGATAGCTTTCATTTAATTTATCTACACCAGCTGTGTACTCCTTAATACCACTATCTAAAGCGACTGCCCCTTCAGCCGTTTGACTAACGCCATTTGCAAGCTGAGAAGAACCATCAGCAAGTGTTCCCAGACCTTCATTTAAATCCTTAGATCCAGTAGCAGCTGTATTAATACCATCAACTACCTTATTAGTACCATCACTCAGCTCAATCGTACTACTAGCTAATTGTTCCAAGTAACCTTTTAAGTCGGAGGCACCATTATTAACTTCAGCTACGCCATCCTTTAACTGTCCTGCCCCATCAGATGCATCTGCAAAACCATTACCTAGCTTTGTAATAGAGTCAAATAACTGTTCTGCATAAGTTTCTGATACTCGCGAATTTACTTCTGCTCGAATTCGGTCCATTGCCGTCTCACCTATTTGTGACGACAAGAAGTTAAATCCTTCGTTTGCTTTATAAGTGATGACCATTTTTTCCGGCTTCTCATCTAGCAAAGTCGTTGCATGTTCAGAAAAGTTCTCAGGAATTTCGATTAATAAATAATAATCCTGGTTTAATAAACCTTCATCCGCCTCTTTCTCTGAAACCGAAACAAATTTAAACTGACCACTTTCTCGGAGTTTATTTGTTAATTCCTCCCCTAAAGAGAGTGCTGTTCCGTTGTAATCTGCTCCTTCATCGGAGTTAACAACTGCTACCGGAAGGTCACTTAGGTTAGCGTATGGGTCCCAAAAGGCCCAAAGGAACATTCCAGCGTACATTACTGGAATAAATAAAACGGCAATTATTGAAATCAATAATTTTTTGTTTTTAAAAATACCTTTCCATTCCGATCTTATCATGTAGATTCCTCCTAATACTGTATGACCGATATGTTCATTTGGTCATTTTACTCTAAAAAAATGAGTCTCAAATAGCGAGACTACGGAAAATAGTGTCTTGAAAGAAGTTAGCGATCTCTTCTTCCGACAAAGAATTATCATGAGTTAAATTCCAGTCATTCACAAATGCAACATAAGCCTTCAATAATAAATATGCCACAAGCTCTGCGTTTACTTGTCGGATTTCTCCTTTTTGAACATACTTATCAATCTTTTCACAGATGAACGACACAATAGCCTGTTCAACTTGCCCTATTACATGCTTAACTGCTGGGGTTTTCCATTGTTTCTCCTCATCAATTATTTTGGCATATAATTGATGTGTCTCTCGGAACTCAAGCATCTTCATCAAAGCTGCATGGGCATTTTCTTGAAACTGAGCATCCTCTCTAATGACATGAATAGCCTCCTGCTTCATCTCCTCAATCATATGAAGAACTATTTCTTGGAACAGGACTTCCTTGTTTTCAAAGAAATTATAGATCGTCCCTTTTCCCACATTTGCAATCTTAGCAATCTGCTCCATCGTTGTTGCTTTATAACCGAATAGCGAAAAGGACTTATTAGCAGCTAGTAAAATTTCCTGTTTACGGTCCACTTAGTTACCTCCTCACTAAAAATGACTAGAAAACCATTTCGGTCAACTAGTCATTATAATACGCTCATCTATTATTTTTTGCAAGTATTATTTAATGTTTTCCATCCTTGTGCTCCATATGTTTCATCGAATTGTCGCTGTCATCCGGTAACACTTTGCTCATATCAGGAGTTCCAACCTTAAGCTCTTGCTTAGGCATGACATGCATATCTCTAGCAGTTGTATGAGCAAACATATAATAAACCCCATCATGATCAAATGTAAATTTTGCTTCATAAATACCATCTTCCGTATGCTTACCTTCTACCATATGACCTTCGTCACGAAGTCCTGATTCCCATACTTCAAACTCTACTGAATCTGCGTCATTTACAGCTTCATCACTTTGTGTAACTTTAGCAGATAGTACTATTTCTTCACCAACCGGTAACTCTTTCGGAGTTTGAATCTCTACAAAAACCTCTTCTAAAGTTCCTTGTTGACTTGTACTAGTTTCTGTTTTTTCTTTTTCCCCACAGCCTACTAATGTCAATGTTCCAAGTAGTGCAAGTGAGATCATAACCTTTTTCATTTGAATAATCCTCCCAGACTGGTAATGTGAAACTCCAAATGCTTATTAAAAATACTCTAAAAGCCAACAACTTTTAGAGTATTAATAATCGACTTTTTTAACCTTTCAAATGCTTAAGGACTACGTCAGCCATTGCATCAATAAACTGTGGCTGGTCGTTTGGCATAGCCGGACGCACGTAAGTAGCACCGATTTCATCACAAACTACTTTACATTCGTAATCGTTATCGTACAGAACTTCTAAATGCTCTGAAACAAAACCTACTGGAGTGTAAACGAATGTTGTATAGCCTTTCTCTTTATGCAAATCATGCGTCAAGTCTTGTACATCTGGTCCAATCCATGGTTCGGGAGTTTGACCAGCACTTTGCCAGCCCACTGCATAATTTTTTACACCAGCAGCCTCAGCAATTAGATCAGCTGTTTCTTTTAATTGATCTTCGTATGGGTCTCCCATAGCTTTAATCTTTTCAGGTAAAGAATGCGCTGAAACGATTAAGCAAGCTTTTTCTCGTTGCTCTTCAGACATTGCTGAAAATGCCTCACTTACTTTATCACTCCAATACTGGATGAACTTAGGTTCTGTATACCAGCTTTCTACTGAAGTTATTTTAAGGTTACCTAGCTTTTCAGCTTCTTCTTTAATACGTCCATTATATGATTTAATAGAGAACGTAGAGAAATGTGGAGCTAATACGATGGAAACAGCTTCTGTAATTCCATCCTTATGCATTTCTGCAACTGCATCCTCTAAGAAAGGCTCGATATGCTTTAAGCCGATATATAATTTGAATTCTATTTCATCTTGTACTTCATTTAGACGATTGCAAAGACCTTTTGCTTGGTTTTCCGTAATTTTAGCTAGTGGAGAAATTCCTCCGATTGCTTTATAGCGGCCCGTTAAATCCTCTAATTGTTCTTCGCTAGGTTTACGACCATGACGAATATGTGTATAGTATCGCTCAATATCTGCTTCCTCGTATGGTGTTCCATAAGCCATTACTAACAATCCCATTGTCTTCTTCATTTTTGTCACCTCAAAAGTTTTTTAGTTAGATTTCGCTGCAATAAGTTCTCTACTATAATCATGGATAAAGGCAGTTAAGCGTTTTAACACATCCGGATCCACTTCAGGGAATACTCCATGCCCTAGGTTGAAGATATGGCTTGGATGAGCAACACCTTGTTCAATAATTGTTTTTGCACGTTTCTCAATTTCTGACCAATCTCCGATTAAATAAGAAGGATCCAAGTTACCCATTAGAGGTTTAGTTAACCCTTTTGCACGAGCTTCCTTGATAGACAGACGCCAATCGATACCCACTACATCCACAGGTAGGTCATGCCATTCCATTGCTAGGTGACTTGCACCAACCCCAAATGTAATTAATGGAACACCTGTCTCACGTATTTCTGAGAAGATACGGGTCATAATCGGTTTGATATAGATACGATAATCTTCTACATTCAATGCCCCAACCCAAGAGTCAAAAATTTGGATGGCCTTCGCTCCAGCTTTAACCTGTGCTTTTATGTAAATAATTATCATATCAGCTAGCTTGTCCATTAACGCAAACCATGCTTGTGGCTCAGATACCATAAATGATTTTGTTTTGTTATAGCTTCTAGATGGTCCGCCCTCGATCATGTAGCTCGCTAATGTAAATGGAGCTCCTGCAAAACCAATTAGTGGAACATTTAGTTGTTCTGTCGTCAATAATTTTATAGTATCTAATACGAAGGGTACGTGATCTTCTGGAGAAAATTCCCCTAGTTTTTCTACATCTTGTACGGTACGTATTGGATTTGAAATGACTGGTCCAACACCAGATTTTATTTTTACATCTACTCCGATTCCTACAAGTGGAGTTACAATATCTTTATAAAGGATAGCCGCATCTACATTATAGTTTTCTACTGGTAGACGTGTCACATATGCACAAAGCTCTGGCTCGTGGGTAATTTGTTCTAAAGAATATTTTTCTTTAATTTTTCTATATTCTGGTTGCGATCTTCCCGCTTGCCTCATATACCAAACGGGTGTATGTTCCACTTTCTCACCGCGCGCAGCACGTAATAGTGTGTCATTAAAAGTAGTCATTTCATTTCCTGCCCTTCTTAGTAACATGTTATTTTATACCTAAATACATTACATGATAATACTTTACTACAATGCTCAAAGAAAATCTTTTGAATTGCCTTTGATACCGATTACATTCCGTTTCCAATATACGCTTCAACTATAGACGTTTCTTGAATTAATGTATAGTTATAAATGGGAATTGTCATAAATTTGTCCTGATTTCAAACCTTCCTGTAAAAAGGTTGTTTTTAAATTTGCAAATTAGGGGAAAATATAAATACAAATAAAAATATTATTGGAGGAAGCTTAATGAAATTATATATGACGTCCGGAACTCCTGAATTTATGCAGTCTATTAAAGATAAAAATCCCAATGAAGATATTTACATTTTACATGGGACTGGGAATTCGGTTCTCATTCATGAAACCGCTGGTAAATCCGTCTTTCAAGTCCCTCGTATTTATGAAATTTTAGAATCACTTGGCAGTTTTAATGAGAATGGATATTTTGTCCTCCAACACATTCCCATGTCAGATGAAGGTAAGCCAATATTTGAGCATAAATATACGAACCTGTCTTCCACCGTTCAATCTGAACCAGGCTTCATCGCTTTACGCGTTTTGAAACCATTAAAATCGGATACTTACATTATTCTAACAGAATGGAATGGACCTAATAGCTACGAGGTATGGGAAAAGTCTGTTGCACTGGACTTCACGAGTGTCGCAGATAAGCAACAGCTCTTTACAAGTGCCCCTTATATCTCGACCTATCGTTCTAAGACAAACGAGGAAGAATAAAAAAGTACCTTCTTTAAACAATCAATTACAACTCACCGCACCAAAACGCTCATACTCTGAGCGTTTTCTTATTTTTTATTATGTACAAAATTTAAATTAATGATTCCTAATTTTGTAAAACACGAGTGTCACAAAGAAAATAATGCGAGTTGCTAATTCAAGTTTTATGTGTGATTAATGGGACACTTTCCGCCTGATTATGGGCGATTCTAACGGTTACGGGCGATTTTCTTTGAGTTATGGGACACTTTGGGCCTCCTTATGGGCTCTTTCTTATACTTTATGGGACACTTTTCGCCTGATTATGGGCGATTTCCACGTTTATGGGCGCCTTTCTTTGAGTTATGGGACACTTTGGGCCTCCTTATGGGCTCTTTCTTATACTTTATGGCTCACTTTCCGCCTGTTTATGGGCAATTCCCACGTTTATGGGCACCTTTCTTTGAGTTATGGGACACTTCCGACCTGCTTATGGACGATTCCCCATACTTTATGGATCACTTCCATCCTATTTATGGGCTCTTTCCATACTCTCTATAGGGCACTCCCCCCTACTTATAGACAAAACTCCATACTTTAACAAATAAAAAAACTGCAAACCACTCAATTTACTTGAGTGTATTTACAGTTTTTATTTAACAATTAGATTTTACTCATTCGCAAAGTTAGTTCTGACACTACTAACACTGCTACTGGTACTAAGAATGTAATAGGAGAATCTCCTCCTTGAATCAGAACACCGATCAAAACAGCTATCGCTTGGATGAACTGAAGGAATCGTATTAACCGAGCAACTGATTGCTTCCTTGCATCCTTTTCAATAGGAAACAAAAGATCCATTCTGAATTCATATCCTGACAATAATGCATGCTTAATCTGAATAACTGTGGCAAAGGAAAGCGCCCCAGCAAAAATGATGGATACAATTGGGAACGGAATGAATATAGCTCCGATAATAGCGAGTCCTGTTAAACGAAGCCATAAATAGAAAAAGTCATTCGTCCGTATGAAAGTCCTCATCACTAAGTAAAGCTGTGTATTTTTTTGACCATACTTTGCCAACTTGTAAAATACATCTAACCACTTTCTTCTTTTAGTTGCTCCCCGAATATGTGGAACGTCTGTAAAGTAATTAGCAAAACGATAAAATCTCATCATTCGAGATTGCTCTACAATAATAAAGTGTTCAAATGGAAATGGAACTTCTTTTTTCTTTTTCACCCATGCCATTGTATAAATAAATTGTACAATAGCTACTAAAATCACAAATAAATAGCTTCCATTCAATAGGAAATACAGTGCTACTAATACAAGTAGGAATCGTAGAAGACGGTCTCCCCATACGCCTCTTCCATTAGCAGCCCATCGGTAGTAGAATTCCGTATGGATACTCCAATACTTTAATACCAATAAAAATACTAATAGAGCAATAATTTCTTCTCTAGTACTACCAGCTACTCGTGTAAGTAAAGGAATTGCCACAACATATGCAGCTAATGTCACAAAAATGGAGGAAAAATACGTCCATCGAAGTGCCAATCGTAGATATTCCCCTAGCTTTGTTTCTAGCGGCAAAAAATACACACTGTCTGCATTTTTCAACAATGTGACGGGTGTGCTCAGTGTTACTAAGATACTTAAGATGAACGCAACTACCAAATATGCGGGAAAATCCTTAGGAGCTGAGTTTAGCCATCCACTATACGTATAGCCTAGGGCGCCAATTGCAAAGACGATCACAATAGCCAAATGACCAGAAACGATAAATTTCATATATTTCTGCAGCTCATTTATATAGAAGACAAATCGCTTACTCCATACCTCATGCAAATTATTCATCTTGTTGTTCCTTTGTCATTTCGATGTAAAGATCATCTAATGTTGCGTACGGCATATTGAATGCTGCGCGTAAGTCTGTCATCGTTCCTTGTGCACGAATTTTCCCATTATGCAAAAGAAGTATGCGATCACAATATCGTTCAGCAGTTGATAGAATATGTGTCGACATGAGGACAGAAGCCCCCTCATCCTTTCTTGCTTTCATCTGATCAAGTAGTGATTGAATTCCTAAAGGGTCCAGACCTACAAATGGTTCATCTATAATGTAGAGAGATGGACTCACTAAAAATGCACACATAATCATTACTTTTTGTCGCATTCCCTTAGAAAAATGAGTTGGAAACCAGTTCAATCGTTTTTCCATCCGAAACTCTTTTAATAGAGAAGCTTTTCTTGCATTGAATACATCCTTGTCCAAATTGTAGGCCATTGCCGTAAGCTCTAAATGTTCATTTAACGTTAACTCGTCATATAATACCGGCGTTTCTGGTATATAAGAAAAAGAAGAGCGATATAGCGCTGGGTCATCCTTTAACGTCTTCCCGTTTAGTAGAATTTCCCCTTTTGCGGCATTCATTGTTCCAATAATATGCTTGATCGTCGTACTTTTCCCAGCCCCATTTAGCCCGATTAGTCCAACAAGCTCTCCTTTACCAATAGAAAAGTCTAAATCATGCAATACAGGCTTTCTTGTATATCCACCTGTTACATTTTTTACTTCTAATACAGTCATTTCTACACCTCACTTCTTCCTAAATATAATTTTACCAAAGCCTGCCTTAAAAATCTTCTGTCATTTAAATTCCTTCAATCTATTTATTAAAAGAAAAACAAACTTGTCCAATTATATGTTAAACTCATCCTAATAATGAATAGGAGGTTTTCTTATGAGTAACTGTATTTTTTGTAAAATAATCGACGGCTCTATCCCTAGCGCTAAAATTTATGAGGATGAACACGTGTATGCTTTTATGGATATCATGCCTCTTACAAAGGGACATACTTTAATCATTCCTAAAACTCACAAGGAAAATGTCTATGACTTAAGTGAAGAAGAAGCTAGCAACTTATTTAAGGTTGTACCTAAAATTGCGTCTGCATTAAAGGATACGTTTGGACCTGTTGGGATGAATCTATTAAATAATAATGGTGCTCCTGCTGGACAAAGCGTTTTCCATTTCCATTTGCATTTTATCCCACGCTACGATCAAACTGATGGATTGAAGCTCACTTGGAATACAAAGGAAAAAACCTATTCATCCGAAATGATTCAAGAATTAGCAAACGAATTGGCAAATAAATTATCTGCCAACTAATTGCTTTTAAAAGGAAAAAGATTTACAATTAATGATATGTTTCTCGCTAACGATCATGAGGATACGTTAGGAGAACTAAATAGTCTGAGAAAAGTTGAGGAGAGATGAGAAATGAATACGAAGAATCTTGTGCTAATGTCTTTGCTAGTTGGTGTAGGAGCAGTGCTTTACATTATCATTCCTGGTATTAACGGGGGTATGAAGCCTGACTTTATGTTGACGATGATGTTTATTGGAATATTATTATTTCCAGAGGTTAAAAGTGTATTTTTACTAGGGTTTTCAACAGGAATAATTTCAGGATTATTTTCTACCTTCCCTGGTGGCTTTGTTCCAAATATTATTGATAAGACAATCACTGCATTTATCTTCTTTGGTCTCGTTATTTTATTAAACAAATTAGCTAACAAATTGGCTGTAGCCGTTGTTCTAACTTGTATCGGCACACTAATATCAGGAACTGTTTTCCTGTCCACCGCTATTTTTATATTTAATGCAGGTGCAGTATTTACAGAGCTCTTCCTAGTAGTAGTTTTACCAGCAATCCTTATAAATGGTATAGCATTTTTTATCATTTATCCGATTGTCGTAAAGCTTGTAAGACGCTCCAATTTTCATACCGCGCTCACCATTTAACTTGAAAAAGCTTTCCTTTTCTTAGGAAAGCTTTTTTTGTATTGAATATTATGTTTTAATAATGGAAAGGAAAGGAATAATATATACATATAAGGAGTGATTTTGCATGAAAGTATCACAATTATTAATTGGTGTGGCTCTTGGCGCATTAACAGGTGCGACTACTGTACTTTTATCCACCCCTAAAAGTGGTCCAGAAGTTAGGGAAAACATTAAAGCTGTATCTGCCGATTACAAAGACAAGCTTTCCGATATTAACGATCAGCTACGAAAAGTGAAGGTATCCATCCAAAGCTTAAAGGCAGAGTCACAGGTGATGATTCCACGAACTGTTAAAGACGTGAAAGAAAGCGTTGAAAAATGGCAAAAAGACACAGCCCCTCTTCAACAACAATTGCAGAATGAGATTTCATCCATCCAAATAGCTATTGAACAACTAGAACAAACACTACCAAAGAAAAATGAAGTTATAGAATCTAACTAATGATAAGTATGCATTTAGTCTTTTAGATTAAAGGCATACTTTTTTTAAACCAAAATATTTTAGAATTTTCTAATAAAAATTTTATATATTTATACTCTTTTCTTGCTGTTGTGATTTCTTCTCCCCCTATAATGATTGGACAAAATCATGATTTACTAGATTTCTATTATAAGAGAATATACCCATCTAGATTGGTCAATCATCTAAATGAATTGTTATAAAATTAATAATATTTTCAAATATTTTTATTCCAATTATCTTACTTTATTGCTATAATGTGTAAAGATTATATTCCAGAAAGAAGGCATACGAGATGACTGATCAATTTTATACGATGAAGGAAGCCATGCTTTATAGTCAACGAATCGCTCAACTTTCAAAAGCGCTTTGGAAGGCAGTAGAAAAAGATTGGCAAACTTGGATTAAGCCCTATGACCTTAATATTAATGAACACCATATTTTGTGGATCTCCTATCATTTACAAGGCGCTACGATTTCCGATGTAGCCAAATTTGGAGTTATGCATGTTTCTACCGCCTTTAATTTCTCTAAGAAACTAGAGGAACGTGGCTTGCTTTCTTTCTCTAAGCGAGATACAGATAAGCGCAATACCTACGTAGACGTTACTGAAAAAGGTCAATTGCTTCTAGAGGAGATGTATGAAAATTACCATCAAACACCTCACTCGGTGATTGAAGGTTCTCGTCCCATGAAAGATTTGTACGGTAGGTTCCCTGAATTTATGGATGTCATGGCAGTTATCCGTAATATTTATGGTGATGACTTTATGGAGATTTTTGAGCGTTCTATTCAAAATATTGATGAATCTTTTACAAAGTAGAATAGCGATATACCAGCTATGTAAGCGCTCTATAAATCTTTACAATTCATAGGCTTGTATTTTCTATGTAAACATCGTATTGTATGTATCTGAAATATATTTTACTATATAGGAGATGCATCAGTCTTGCATTGTTGGAAAACTATTAATGTCAAAAAACAATATGGTATGGAACGTTTATTTCTATTGTCAACCATACTAGTAATGGCCGTTTTTTCATTTGTCTATGCTTTACAAGGAACTATCAATGATTCACACAAATCTGATGACTTTTTTTGGCTGTTTGCGATTGGTATGATTATGGTATATCCATTTCACAAATTGTTTCATTTCTTGCCACTTCTTATGATTCGTGATCATTTAAAAGTAACTGTCAACAGACTGTATGGAATGCTTCCGATCGTTTCCATCAAAGTTTGTGAACCAATAAATAAATATCGTTTTATATTTTCGTTGCTTTCACCTTTTATCTTTATTAACTCTGCTATTTTAATTGGTGCCCTTGCTGCACCGCATTTTGCTCATTATTTTATTATGCTATTAGCCTATCATTGCGGAATGTGTTTAATTGACCTGATTTATGTAAAGAACTTGAGTAAATCACCTAGAAGTGCATTTATTGAAGAAACGGATGCTGGTTATCAGATTTTAATCATCGCTTCCCAGCATTAGTAATATGTAACACTTGTAACTCCTACCCGAAATTTGTTATGCTTAGTGTACATGAAGGGAGTTTAGACATGATCATATTTACTTTAGTTCTATTCTCAGCATTTTACTTGCTACAAATTAATCGAATGACATATGCACTTGTAATGTCAAAAGAAATTCCAGAAGAAAAACACCCTAAGATTTTTAGAACCATTAATATATTAATTACGATTCTTCTTGTATCTTTCTATGTTGAGTTGGTTTACGCAGTTTAATAGAAAAAATAGACCCAAATCATTTTAATGATTGGGTCATTTCTTTTTAGACTTAGAGTGACTAAGAGCACCGTAGTGGTCTTAGTCGATGATTACGTTAGTAGATGAATGCAGCGCCAACGATAATCAAAAGAATAAACAGAACTACCAATAAAGCGAAGCCAGATCCAGCGCCATGGCCACCACCGTAGTTGTATTGTCCACCCATTTAGAACACCTCCTCTTTCTAATTTATCTTATGCGGTGGTTTCCAAATATGGTGGGCAAATGCACGGGAACCATTTTTGTTTTTATTTCGTTTATGGTATAGTTACACTTGCAGCACGATGAAGTTAGGAGAGATACGTATGAAAAAAACAGTTTTATCATTAACGTTAGCAGCATCAGTTCTTGCATTAGGGGCTTGTAGTGACGATTCAGCGGATAGCAGCAAAGTAATTGCATCCTCTAAGGTTGGAGACATCACACAAAATGATTTATATGAAGAAATGAAGGCTTCTATTGGAGATCAAGCTTTTCAACTTCTTATGATTGAAAAAGTGTTAGACTCTAAATACGATGTTACGGACAAACAAGTAGATGCTCAGCTAAAAGCAGATAAAGAACAACTAGGGGAAAACTTTGAAACATTGCTTGCACAACAAGGATACACAGAAGAATCCTACAAAAAATATTTACGTCTTAACCTTCTACAAGAAGCTGCTCTTATTGAAGATGTAGAAGTTTCAGAAGATGAAATTAAGGCGGAATATGAAAATACTAAAAATGAAATTAATGCTCGTCACGTGCTTGTAGAAGATGAAGAAACAGCTAAAAAAGTTAAAGCTGAATTAGAGTCAGGAAAAGACTTTGCAGAAGTAGCAACAGCTTACTCTACAGAACCAGCTGCACAACAAAGTGGTGGAGAACTTGGTTGGTTTGGTAAAGGCGCAATGGCTGCAGAATTTGAAGAAGCAGCATTTGCATTAGAGCCTAACGTAATCAGTGAGCCAGTTCAATCTAGCTTTGGTTTCCACATAATCGAAGTAACGGACAAGCGTGAGACTAAAGAGTCATATGAAGACAAAAAAGCAGAATTAGAGAAAAACTTAAAGCTTGAGAAAGCCGATCAAGCTGCTTTACTTCCTAAAATCTCTAAATTATTGAAAGATGCTAAAGTTGACATCAAAGATAAAGATTTAGAAAAAGCACTAGATGAATTTCTAGCTGCAGGGGACGCTGCAGGTTCTTCTGAGCAACCAGCAGCTGAAGAAACAGATACAACGGAAGAAACTGAAAAATAATTTGATATAAATATGTATAGATCAGCCCGCAACATAGTTGCGGGCTTTTTTTATCTATAGCTTTATTTGCTAGACAATGGTTAGTTGCCTAAGTTAAAAAAATTTCAACACGTCCCTAGTGAAATAAGATTTTCTCAAATAGATACAAACTAGGAATGATACATACCCTTCCCGGTTTCCATGTCTATAGGTAAGGACGAATGCTCATGAGCTATGCCCCATTTTCCGTTCACTTTTTTCAAACCGAATGTGAATCGATTTGTCACTTCACGAAGTTTCTCACTGGATTCTTCGCTATAAGCAGCAAACGTTACAGCGCAATGGACAAATGCAATATCCAAACTTTCTTCCACTACAAGGTCATTAAAATCTACCTTAAGTAATACACCTTCCTCAGTCAATCCACTGAACCACTCTTTCACGCTTTCCTCCCATGTATTAATCCCCTTGCTCTCCCAATTCCCCCAGCAATCATAAATATGCATTTCGTGAGTATACATGGACATAAATTTCTTAACATCTTTTTCGTAAACCGCTATTTTGTAATTTTCAAGTACATCTTGGACTTTCAAAAAAACCTCAGCCATTACATGCATCTCCCTTTACTATTTTCAGAAATGGTGACCTATTACTATAGGTGAATTCTATACTAAAGTTTTTTTTCCTTCCTCTTAACCTGCACCCCACTAAAAAAAACGTAAAGGTCTCATTTAAAGACCTCTACGTTTTTTCTATCTATTCAAAAGTAGGTTTATAGAAGGAACGATTTTCTAATGGGAATAGACGCTCTGTGAATTCTCCTGGATTTGTTTTAGCTAATGCGCGATTAAGCATATTCATCTTTGCATCAATATTATCGATATAATGAAGTATTTCAGCTTCTTTTAGCATCGGACGCTTAGGACTACCCCATTCTTCCTTACCATGATGAGAAAGCACCATATGTTGAAGAAGCATTATTTCCTCCCCTTCAATTTGAAGCTCTTCTGCAGCTTTAGATATTTCATTGACCATGATGGTGATATGTCCTAAAAGATTACCTTCAATTGTATACGTCGTAGCAACAGGACCTGAAAGCTCTACTACTTTACCAATATCATGTAAGATGATTCCAGCATATAAAAGATCCTTGTTTAATGTCGGATACAGCTCGCAAAGGGACTTCCCTAGCTTAAGCATAGAAACAACATGATCAATTAAACCGGAAGCGTAATCATGATGATTTTTAGTAGCTGCTGGATATGTCATAAACGCCGTTTGATGCTTTTTCATTAAATGACGTGTTACACGTTGTATTAAAGGGTTTTTCATCTCAAAGAAAAATTGCAGTAACTCTTCCATCAATTCTTCTTTTGACTTTTCTGCTGATGGAACTAAATCATTAATGGTAATCGTCTCGTCTGCTTTCACAGGTCGGATACTTTTTACTCGAAGCTGAAATTTCCCACGATAGTCTTGGATTTCTCCCCCAACGCGCACAATTTGACTAGCAGCATACTGCTTTTCATGCTCCTCGTTCGTATCCCAAAGTTTTGCTTCAATATCTCCACTTTTATCCTGCAATATCAATGACATAAACGGTTTTCCGACTGTAGTGATCCCTTTAGTTGATTGTTTAATCAGTAAGAAATGATCGACAGGATCTCCTACTCTTAGCTGTGTAATTCCCTTCATCTCAAAACCCCTCCACTTCCAACTTGTAATGTCGCTACATCTATTATATGAGCCCCTTCCCAACTAAGACGCATATGCTCATGACACGTAAAATATAGTAGTTGATGTTCATTTTGTAGCTCTTTCATTAATTGTACCACTTGTTTTAAACGGTTTCGATCGAAATGTACAAAAGGGTCGTCTAGAATTATTGGAAACGCTACCCTGTTCTTTAACGCCACAGCTAAAGCAATTCTTAATGCTATATAGGCCTGCTCCTTCGTTGCCTGACTTAGCTCCGCTATTCGAAATCGCTCTCCGCTTGGTTTGACTGCCTCGAATAATCCCTCTGGTGTAAACTCTAACAGCTCGTAGGATTCATTCGTTAAAATTCTAAAATAGCTTTTGGCTTTATCTAGCACCTCAGGTAACCTTTCTTCCTTCAATTGCGATATAGTCTGCTTGATTGCTTCTGTTACCGTTTTATAGGCAGCCCATTTTTTTACTAACTCATACAGCTCTGATTTTTTCTCTTCTAATTGCTGTAGCTTTTGGCTTTGTTCCTCATTCTCGATTAAGCGACTTGTTTCATAAAGTAAGGTTGCCTTTTCTTCTACAAGAATTTGACTTTTTTCTTTCATCGCCTCTAGAGTTTCTCTTGCTGTTACTTCAAAGCCTTCTTCAAAATCATTTATGTTTACTTTTCGATCGCCTAATTGCATTCTCACATGCTCTAATTCTTTTTCTAGTGCCGCTCTAGTTTGAGATACTACATGGGCTTGGTAAAAATCACTTTCTGTTGAAACTCCCGCCTCCGTAAACAGCGTAGTAATCTGCTGTTCCTGAGCGTTTAATAACAATTCTAGCTCATTTAACTTTTCTTGTAGCTTTGTTATTTTACTAAGAGTGCTCTGCTCTTCTTCAAGCCGTTTCTTTTCTTTCAAATAAATTTCTCGGAGCTGATGAAATAAAATATCTTCTACTAACTGGGATTTCACTAAGGACTGTGCTCTGCGTTCCAAGTCCCTTAAATTTCTACTGACTTCCTCGAGCTTACCTTCCATCTGGTCAAGTTGGATTTGTTGATTTTGAATAAGTCTTAACCGGGTAAATAACTCAGGAAGTAGGTTTGGGGATAATTCCTCATCAATTTGATAAGTTCTTAAAAAGGCATAAATTTTACGCTTACATTCCTTCTTGTGTTGTTCAATTTCTGCGATAACACCTTCTAGACGCATGATTTGATCCTTAAGACTTTTTAATTCGTCCTCTAATATATCTGTATATTGCTGAGCCTCATTATCTTTTTGAAGACCTTTGATGAGCAAGGTAAATCCGCCATATATCCCAGCACTTATAATTACTGTGAGGAGCGCAATTAGCCAATTGGATGCAAGAAAACTAAAGATTAACCCAACTATCAATACAAATCCTACTAATGAAAATAATATACCTTTTGTGTTACTTTGACCCTTGGATGAATTACGTGAACGTTTAGATTCACGTAGCCGTTTTTCTAGCTGCTCGACATCCTGCATTTTAAGGTTTAGCAAACGTTCTTCTTGTTGAAATTGCTGATTAAGCTGCTCTTGTTGGTTAAGCATCGTCACCAGA
This sequence comes from Psychrobacillus sp., assembly GCA_040274765.1. Taxonomy (GTDB): domain Bacteria; phylum Bacillota; class Bacilli; order Bacillales_A; family Planococcaceae; genus Psychrobacillus. The sequence goes on along the minus strand of JBEMAY010000044.1, from coordinate 6,274 downwards.
CGGTCCTCCTGCTGGATTGATACATCAGCCGTCACTATATCATTTAAGCTGTTTTCCCAATCAATTCCAACTAGGCTAAGCTCTTGCATTTGCTGCTGGAGAGTTTTACTATGCTCCTCTTCTAACTGGACTCGTTTTGCACGTAATTGATGCCATTGGGATTCCTGGCTTAAAAAGCCTTGGATTTCCTCTAGATTTTCTGGAGCTATTGCTTCACTACTATGGGCAATTGACTGCAGCTCCTGCTTAAATTGTTCTAACGCTATTTGAGTATTGGTCTGCTTGTCCTTAATAGCCTCATATCGTCGTAGACCTTCAGGAGGAAATGATTGACTTGGTAGCTTATCCAATTTCTCTTTAAGCTCATTTTCAGCTATTTTTAACGGCTTTAATTGCTTCCATTGGGAAAAACTCTGAAGACTGTCAGATAGCTTTTTCTCCTGTTCTACCAAACCCTTTAAGACGATTTCAATCTCATTTAAGCGTTGAATGGAGGGCTCGTACTTTTCAGCTTGTTCCATTTGTGCCTTCCAAGCTGTTTCTAACTGTCTGATCTCCTCCATTTTTTGATTGATGAGCGGCTTTCTTCCAGTAGGTTTGTATAGCTCTCCCATTTCTTTTGCGAACTGGTTTTCAACACTAGATAACGTATCCATTCCAGTAGTTCCAGAAGAGAGTAGCGTACGCGTTAGTTCTTCTTCCGTCATTTTTTCAAATCCCTGTAGCTGAAGTAGCGAAAACGAAAAGATTGCCTCATAATCTGCTCGATTATAAGATTGCAGTAAGGCAGCTAGCTCTTGTTCTCCTCCACGAGTACCGTCCTCCAAATACAAGGTTACATCTCCACTTGCCTTCCCTTTTACTCTCTCGATGATTACATTACTGCCATCGTCCGTTAGGATGTGAAGTTTCCCTCCATAGGTGGCATTGCTTCTAGGCTCATATCTCAACAGCTGTGCATTTCGTTGTGGGAAACCAAAAAGGATGTGAAGTATAAATTGCTGAATCGTGGACTTCCCTGCTTCATTTTCACCGTAGAATACGTTAATCCCATCATGTACATTCACTACTAGATTTTCATGTTTTCCAAAGCCATATATGTGGAGCTTTTCTATTTTCATGTCTTATAAACTCCCCCTTGATACAGCCTTGGTCAGTAATTGCTTAGATTCTTTTTTAACCTCTTCAATGAAATTCCCGTCCAGGCTCGGAAGATATCGACTACCTTTAGGGTGTTGGTACAATTCCTTTACAGCGAGCTTCCATTCTGCAGACTCCCAGCCTTCCCATATTTCCGTAAGAATAAGTGCTTCGTTTAACTGACTAGTTGGTAGGTTAATCGTTAAATCCTTGAGGAGAATAAACGGGTTATGCTTATCTAGTGATTCCTGAAAAATAGCTAACCACTCCTCCCTAGATGATGCGTCAAGCATTTCAAAGGTTTCTTCCGTAATATCAGAAAGCGTTAGTTCTAGTATGGCGTTTCCATTCTTTTCAACGTAATCTTTCAGCTCCTGCTCCACAAGGCTTATCAATTCATTGGCATGGATGATATTCGAGCAGGAAATCTCTAACTCATCGTATATAAACACGCTACATGGAATAAATTGTAGATCCGTTTTATCTTTGGTTAGAGTGACTTCATAAAACCCTTTCTTCCCTCTTTCATTGCGATGACGGCTTTGAATATTGCCTGGGTAAACAATAGCAGGGTCCGTTTGTAACACCTGTCGCTTGTGTATATGTCCCAGCGCCCAGTAATCATACCCCTTCCCCACTAAATCACTTTGACGAAACGGTGCATAGACATCATGCTCTTTGTCTCCCTCTAAGCTTCCATGCAGCATTCCGATATGAAAACCCTGACCACTGGCAATCGGATAATAGGAATGCATCGCCTCTCGGATATGGCGTTCCTTATAGCTGAAACCTGTAATATGCACTGTCGTTTCTTGTACAGTAATTGTTTTCGTATCGACGTCCTGTCCAAATACTTGTACATTCTCAGGTAACTGAAAGCGTACCCAGCTTCCACTCAAATGATCGTGGTTTCCGTGACTAATAAATACTGGTACTCCTACTTCTTGGAGAGCTTCCATCCCCCTTTGAAATAAATGCTGAGCTCTTAGGCTCCGATTTTCTCCATCGTATATATCTCCGGCTATTAAAACAAAGTCCGGCTTAGCCGTAACCGCATATTGAATCATATTTTCAAAGGCATGAAATGTACTTTCTCTAATTTCCTGCCATCTATTTTTAGGGATAGATGAAAGACCTTTAAAAGGGCTGTCCAAATGTAAATCTGCCACATGTAAAAAACGAATTGCTGCCATTCTACTACTCCTCACTAAAAATAGAATATTTGTTCTTATTTTATCATATAGAAAAGGCTATACACAAATAAATGTATAATAGCCTCATTAATTTTTATATATTCGTTTTCTTTTCCAGTTGTAATTGTACCAGTGAAGATACTAAACCAGTTATACCTGCTGTTAACCCCGCCGGCAGGCTAAAGAGGAAGTAATACCACTGTCCTGTATATATCGAAAGCCCTAAGAAAATTAATGGCATTCCGATTAAAGCAAATAAGGATGCAACAAGTGCCCATTTAGCTTTGCTCATATTATGTTCCTCCTTTTAGTTATTTTTATCTGCTACTGCAGCCCCTACCCCATAAGAGACTATGTGTATAATCCAAAGACCTGTCATTATGAAGAATGAAAGTCCTGGCCCCTCCACAATGATAATAATCATCCACGCTACTAATATTGCAGCAGTTGTGACTTTCCATGAATTAGATCTTGCTGTTGTATGAACTTGGTTGTACCTTTCGTCAAACAGTCTTTTTTTCTTTCCAACCTTACGAGAAATAAAATACATAATCCCCGCAACTGCTATCCCCGTTGGCAACCCAATTAAAAACGTGAACCAATCAAATTCTCCATTCATTTAATCGTCCCCTTCGTAAATGAAAATGTCTTCGATATAACATTTAAATAACCTGGAAAGCTTAAAAGCCAATTGAATAGATGGATTATACTTTCCTTTTTCTAAAGAAATGATAGTCTGCCGAGACACATCCAGTTTTTCCGATAATTCATCCTGTGTCAATCCTAGTTCCATTCGCTTTTCTCGAACAAAATTTTTCAATGGCACCCTCCCTTTTGTAAAGTTAACTTTACGTAAAGTATACTTTACTATTTGAAGTGATGTCAAGCTAACTTTACTTTTATTTTTTAATTTTTGTTGTATAATGAATTTTAAGAATACATAAGGGGTGTATGATACATGAAAGCATATAAATTCACAGCGTTCGAACCAACAGGGGAACTGATCATTGAGGAAACATGGAACTACGAAAACGACGACGAAGCAAAAAAACAAGGCGAAGAAGCAATTCACGAGAAAGGCTATAGCAACAAAACACATCGCCTAGTAAATAGCTCTGGCAAGCTAATATTGTTTCATGTGTAATAGAGAAAAGGACTTAGCACCGTTATAACAAACGGGCTAAGTCCTTTTTTATTGTTCAATCCAATTCCATGGTTTGATCTCGCCAAGTTTTGCATTGTGGATTGCTTCTAACTCTTTAAGCTTCAGTAGATCCTTCACTGGACCCGTCACAACTGCTCCGTAAACTTGAAATCCTTCTTTTTGAAGATAGTCATATCTTTCTTGAAGGTATGTTGTTCCTAGCAAGGTTTCAGCTAAATTTTTCTCGTCTTCGATCATTCTTTCCATATTTGTAAGCATGATTTCTTGGCTTTCTTTGACTGTATCGGTGTTTAAATTAGTGGTCGAATACATGTTCTTAAAGTCTTCATCTACATGTTTAAATGCTGCTAACCCCCAAGGGTTTCCTAAAGTTATAGCGGTTTCACTGCCACTCCAGGCACCTTCAGAAAAGTTCTTTAACTCCCCCATATAAACCGGCATCCAAAGAACATCTACTTGATAAGTGTTGAGTAATTGTAGCAGCTCTTCCGGAGAGTAATAGCTGTTCGTTGAAAAGGCTAGTTGCGCAACATTTCCTTCATGGATGTGCTCTAATTGGTCCCAAACATTCGGCGTCTCCGTTTCGATTAACTTCTCATTCGTTACAGGATTATAGGGTAAAGAAAATGAATATTTATTGTCTGTGTTATAGGGAAAATATTCATATTCATTTACGGTTATAGTGGTAAAAGATTCTATAAGAGGTTTATTTAAGCTAACCTTTGTTACAGCAAACTCCTCTTTCCCTATTATTTTAATTAAAGGAAATTCAATCTTTTGCGTTAAAAACGGGTTGATTTCATTCGTACCATTGAATGAATTATTGGAGGTATAGCCTGGATAGGTCCAATCAATCGCCAGCTTCTGATAAAACTCCGTGCGCTTTCCTATGTTAGTAGCTTCATAGATCATAGATACAGTAAACATATAAACAGCATATACAAGAAAAATCCCTAAAAGCACACGAATGACATTGAAAGATAATTTCCATGAAAAACGTTTTTTATGCTTTTGTACAATTGCTTTTGCTTGATCATCATTCCATTCCATCTTTTCCACTCCTATCAAAATCCTTTCCTAGGCGCTCTGCCAATTGTTTAAATCGTTGTCGTGCTCTATGTATCGTTACTTTAACTTGGTCTAGCGTAATCTCTAGCGTATCTGCAATCTCCTCATAGGAAAATTCCTCAAATTCTCTTAAATACAAAATGGTTCGATAATTTTCTGGGAGCAGTAGAGATACATCCTTGATCTCATGGGAACTTTCCTGAGTCAATAAATCATCCTCCGGTATCCCGTAAGGACTTACATATTCCTCTGAATTGGAGAGATAGTCATAAAGGGGAACCCACCTCCACCTCTTCCGCTTACGCCATTCATCCACATATGTATTTCTAGCTACCTTGTATAGCCAGCTTTTCACCTGACCCCCTTCATATATATCAAGGGAAAGGGTCGCTCGATAAAAGGTCTCCTGTACAAGTTCTTCTGCGACTGATTCCGAACCGGTTAGTTTAAGTAAATAAAAGTAGAGAGGCTTCGTATACGCCAAATAAACTGTTTCTAAATCCTCTTGCCTTTGCTTCTTCACTTCCCTGCCTCCCTTCTAACCTAAAACGTTTGGATATCTATATTGTTACAGTCTAAATTAATTTTTGGGGAAAATATACAGGATGAGGCATTCTTTGTGGGGTAGGCTGTTGGTTTATGGGTGCGTTCTATTGATTTATAGGAGGTTACCGGTTGGTTATGGTACACTTTGCACGAGATTATGGGCGACTGGCAAGTATATGGGCGTTTTTAATTAATTTAAGGGCTATTTTCTGGTGCTTATGGGACACTCTCCTGCCCTTTATGGGACACTCTAGATGATGTTATGGGCGCTTTCGGGGTTTATGGGCGCGTTCTATTGATTTACGGGCGCTTCACGATTAGTTATGGGACACTTTGAATTAAGTTATGGGCGACTTTGGGGATTTATGGGACTTTTATCAATATCTGAATGAAGGATATAACTTTACGTACACTTCACAGCGATTTAGGTGTGGTTTCCTCTTTTTAGGTGACACCTTCTACCCATTTAGGTGCGCTTTTTTAACTTTTAGGAGCGGGTTGCTGATTTAGGTGCGGGTTCCACGGGTTTAGGTGCTCTTTTCCTCTCTTTATGTAACACTTCCCAAGCTTTTAGGTGCAATTTTTTAACTTTTAGGAGCGGGTTGCTGATTTAGGTGCGATTTCCACAGGTTTAGGTGCTCTTTTCGCCTCTTTAGGTGACACTCTCAAACAATTTAGGAGCGAATTTTTAACTTTTAGGTGCGGGTTGCTGATTTAGGTACGCTTTCCACGGGTTTAGGTGCTCTTTTCGCCTCTTTAGGTGACACCTTCTACCCATTTAGGTGCGATTTTTGAGCTTTTAGGAGCGGTTTGCGAATTTAGGTGCGGTTTCCACAGGTTTAGGTGCCCTTTTTCTCTCTTTAGGTGACACCTTCTACCCATTTAGGTGCGCTTTTTTTACTTTTAGGAGCGGTTTACGAATTTAGGTGCGGTTTACACGGGTTTAGGTGCTCTTTTCGCCTCTTTAGGTGACACCTTCTACCCATTTAGGTGCGAATTTTGAGGTTTTAGGAGCGGTTTACGAATCTAGGTGCACCTTCCACGGTATTAGGCGCACTGCCCCCGTTTTATAACATCCTAAAACAAAAAAGAGCCAAGGTATACACTGCCTTGGCTCTTTCCAATATAATTATTCCCCTTTAAACGCAGGCTTTCTCTTTTC
>JBEMAY010000043.1:0-26656 GCA_040274765.1 Psychrobacillus sp. | reverse complement strand
CCAAATTTGTTTAACGTAACAATGTCGTTTATTCAGTTTTGAAAGAATAAATTTTTATTAAATAACTCTTGTAATATTCTACAGAGTTGATATAATAAAACATGTCTTTCAAAATTATTCAAGTCTAGTGATGATGGCGAAGAGGTCACACCCGTTCCCATACCGAACACGGAAGTTAAGCTCTTCAGCGCCGATGGTAGTTGGGGGTCTCCCCCTGCAAGAGTAGGACGTCGCTGGGCATTAAAGAAAGTCGTTACCGAGTAATCGGTAGCGGCTTTTTTGTTTTGTCTTTTACAGGAAAGAACCGAAGGCAATCTCTCTCCCTAAGGAAGTGTGCGAGAAGCCGGAGGGGCAAAGAGTTCGAGGAAGCAAGCAAGAGAGGCTCGGAGCGTATGGTATACGCGAGAACCGAACGACCGCAGCTGAAGAAATCTGCCGACCATCTGGTTTCGCAGCCGCCGATGGTAGTTGGAGGGTTGCCCCTGCAAGAGTAGGACGTCGCTGGGCACCAAAGAAAGTCGTCACCGAGTAATCGGTGGCGACTTTTTTGTTTTGTCTTTTACAGAAAAAAAGCCGAAGGCGACTCTCTCTAAGCAAGTGATTTTTTTATTTAATGTCGAATACAATCTTTGGGATTCTCCTCTAAATGACATTTCCCGGGAAATAGAAACTATATATGACAGAAACATCCAAAATAAAATTTTAAATGAGAAATAACGAGGAAAATAGAAAAAAGAACTGAAAATTTGTGGCAAAATATAATAGTTATTAAATGTGAAAAATTTACATTCTCTATAATTATGTTATATTATGCAGAAAGGAGGGATGACTTGATTTTAAAAGATCAGTCTTTTAATTATAATTATATTGGTTTACAAGCACTGTATAAACGTTTAGATAATAATCATTCACTAAAAGAACGTATCCACTCCAAAATATTATCAGCTAAAGCAGGTATTATAGGAGAGAAAAAAATTGAAGCCATTTTCCGTAAATATAGTTTTCCTTTTGACTATACCGTTTTGTTAGACTTAAATCTGAACTCTAATGGTAGATTTCAAATTGACGCCTTATTTATTACTCGACATTATATACTGGTTTTAGAGTCTAAGAATATTGTTGGAGCTTTGAGCTTTGAGAGAGACCCATTCTGTTTAAGAAGAGAGTTAGAGAGTGGTCAGGTAGATATATATGAGAGCCCAGAGGTTCAATTAGAACGGAACATTAATTTGCTTCAAAAATGGTTAAAAACGAAAGGTTTAGATATTCCAGTTATAGGAGCGATAATATTAGGGTCTACAAAGTCAAGAGTTCATAAATCTCCAGTTACATCTCCTATTATGTATCCTACTACTATCCCCAACTTTATATGGGGGCTTCCTAGAGAGAAGGCTTACCTATCACTAGAACAATTTCAGCAGGTGACTAATAGTTTAAGGAACAGTCATGAGGATTATTGTCCTTACCCTATGTGTAGAACCTGGGGAATAGATTCTAAAGACTTGATTAAAGGTGTTCAGTGTCCAGAATGCTCGATGTTCGGAATGAATAAAAATAAAGCTGGTTGGTATTGTGAAGCGTGTAGACTAATAAGTCGTAAAGCACATGAAAAAGCAATAAATGAATGGTTTGTTCTGGTAAAAGACAGTTTGAGTAATAAAGAGTGTAGAGAATTTTTGTGTTTAAATTCACATCAGGCAGCTTTACGAATTATTAAGTCGATGAATTTAAAAGAGTGTGGATTAAATAATAGAACATTTTATAAAAAAAGTGGTAATCGGTTGGTTTAAAGGAATAATCGGACGGCTCACTCCAATAATCGGACGGTTCCAGTGAATAATCGGACGGCTCTCTCCAATAATCGGATGGTTCCAGTGAATAATCGGTCGGTAAGCCACCCCTCAATCAACTTCCGCAAAAAATATCAAAATATTCTAGTCTAAACCATATAAACTGTAGTTAATAGGAGGTGCATGAGCGAATGAAGTTAATTCATCAGACGATCAACTGGTTGGAAAAGAAAATGGAGGAGCCAGTTCGAACTGAAGAAGTGGTACAAGTCACTGGCTATTCCTTTTATCATTTCCATCGGTTATTTCAGCAAAAGGTTGGCATGTCGTTACACGAGTATGTTCGTAATAGGAGACTCACTTTAGCAGCACAACGGCTCATTTATACAGATGAACGAATTTTGGATTTGGCCTTAACTTTTCAATTTGAGTCTCAGGAAGCTTTTACGAGAGCCTTTCGTAAGGTGCATGGTTTACCACCAGGGAAGTATCGAATGCTCATGCGAACCTTACTAGAAAAACCAGAGGAGGTAGAGGTTATGAATGGTTGGTTTCTAAGTGGGGCAACCCCACAAAACTTTGAGATGGGTAGAGATTTACAAGTGGTGCATAAGGGAAATGCTTCCGGTTACCTGCGTTCTATTAAGGCAGGGGGAGAAGAACAGTTTGGCACCGTGATGCAGCAGTTCCAGGCTAGTAAATACTGTGGGAAACGATTAAAGCTATCTTGTTTCATTAAAACTGAGGATATACAAGGATTCGCAGGACTTTGGATGCGCATTGACGCCAAGGATGGCGATACCCTTCAGTTTGATAATATGAGTAATCGTCCTATTACTGGTACAACTGGGTGGAACTATTATAATGTCGTATTAGATGTGCCCCAACATGCCGGAGCGATATACTTCGGGGTTTTACTACAAGGCTCCGGAATGGTTTGGATGGATGAGTTTACTTTTGAGGAAGTAGATGAGAAAACACCGACAACCAATTTAAAAGCTCCTGATAATATGCCTACAGAACCGATTAACTTAAATTTTGATATAGAGTTAAGTTAGTTGTATGAGTATAAAAAATATAGTAGGCTACCTCTTAATAGGAGCTACCATCCTATTAATTATCGTTATGAAGTTCTTTATTGGCAATAAATTCTTTGAGTTCTTGATCACATCCTAAGGGTGTGATTTTTTTAATGTCCAAATTGTATAGACAATTATGTTTTTATGTTATATACTACATTACATCACTAATGCACTAACTTTAGATTGAGAGGAGAATTACCGCAATGATTTTAAATTCGGATAGTGCAAAGCCCATCTATGTACAAATTGCGGAATGGTTAGAGAACGAAATTATAGCCGAGCATTTTAAAGAGGATGAGAAGGTTTACTCCCAATACCAGCTTGCAGAGCTGTTTAATATTAATCCAGCGACTGCAGCGAAGGGGTTAACGATACTAGTAGAAGAAGAGATTTTATATAAGAAAAGGGGACTGGGAATGTTCGTAGCGACAGAAGCCAAGGCAATGATATTAGCTAAACGGAGAGGCCAAACGTTGACGCAAATGGTGTCAGATTTAGTGATGGAAGCTAAAAGATTGTCAATAACCAAAGAGGAGCTAATTCAACTCATACATAAATGTGAGGAGGAAGTCTAATGAAGGTAGTTGAATGTCGAAATGTCAAAAAAGTTTTTCATCGGATGAATGCTTTGGAGGATATAAGCTTCGAGCTAAGTGATCGGAAAATTACAGGGCTTATTGGCCGCAATGGAGCTGGGAAAACAACCTTACTGAAAATCCTTTCTGGTTTTACCAGCCATAGCTCTGGAGAAGTGCGTGTTTTTGAGAGAAGTCCCTATAATGATTTGTTAGTATCTGCGAACAGTATCTTAGTGGATGACCAAATGACTTTTCCTGACACACTGAATTTAGAAGGGATTTTGAAAATGGCTCCAGCCTTTTATAAAAAATGGGATGGAGAGCTTGCTAAAAGACTAATGGATTATTTCAAATTAAATCCTAAGCTTAATCATTCTAGCCTATCTAAAGGAACAGCTGCTACGTTTAATCTAATTTTCGGGCTCTCTACTCGTTGTGAGCTAACCCTGCTTGATGAACCGATGAATGGGATGGATGAAGCAGTTAGGTCAGACTTTTACCGAGCGTTGCTAAAGGATTATATAGCTCATCCACGCTCTATTTTAATCTCTAGTCATCATTTAGCAGAGATAGAGCACTTGTTGGAGGATATCCTCTTAATTCACCAAGGAAGGGTGGTTTTACATCAACCGCTTGACGAAATAAGAGAGTATGCCGTGGGATTACAGGGGAATGCAACTGACATTGAAAGATGGACACAAGGGGAAGAGATTTATTTCTCCAAGCATTTAGATCATCAAAGAAAATATGTCGTTGTAAAATACAATTCTACTATAGAGAAGGCACGAACAGAGGGTGCAATGCTCCAGGCATTGTCGGCGAGCGATGTGTGTATGTACGTGACGAGTGAAACAAAGGAGGGAATTGATGATGTTTTTAAGTAATGTCAGTTTAGGAAGCATAGTAAGGATGCAGGTTAAATTTAAATTACAGGCATATATAGGGGCTGTTCTATCGCTTATATTTATACAAATATTAGGATTAATTCTCACTAGTAGCACTGGAATGATAGGAACAAGCAGTATAGGCACAGAAATTACTATCAACACATATACACTTGATGGTGTCTTATTCTTTGTAGCTGCATGGGCAGTATTTGTAGGGAACTTAATCACTACGAAGGCGTACCGTTATGATGATTTTACGTTTGTTTCCACACGCCTAAGTAGCAACATCGCAAATATTATGGTGTTGATGATTGTCAGTGCCGTTGCGGCGGTTACTACTTTTTTGTGTACGTATTTGTTGAGATTATATCAAGTGTTGTTTAGTCATGTGGAGTTTATTGATGGTCCGGGGATACTGGAAGAACCTGTGGCAACGATGCAAACTTTACTTTTACTATTTATTTTAATATCGATGTTCACTTCCTTTGGATACTTAATCGGATCATTAGTCCAAAAGCATAAGGCATTGATATTCATTTTTCCGATAGTTCTCGTTGGGATAGTAATGAGTTCTATAGGGCTTAATATTGTAGAGTTTTTCTTTATAGTAGAGGGAAACTTGTGGGTATTCATGCTTAAAATATTTGGTTTAACAATAATTTTCTTTTTAATTTCAAGTGCAGTAGCTAATAGATGGGAGGTAAGAGCGTGAGTGGTGTATGGATAGCATTCATAGTAGGCCTGCTCCCTATTGTTCTAATATTATTAATATCCTTTATATTAATAGGTGGTATAAAGAAAGGCACAAGAAATATTAATGGTTCCTTGCAGCTTAAAAAATATTTCATTTTCACATATGTTGTCATACTGTTTATGGCGATGTTAGTTTATGAGCTCATTCCTAATAACCACTTAGAGCTTTTGACGGAGGAAGAAGTTCAAGCGCTAGAAGTAGAAAATATTCAATTAGAAGAAGCTTTAAGAAACTATGAGGAGAATAATCTTACTGAAAGATTTCTAATCGATGAGTGGTCCCATGAGTTAAGTGGAAATACGTTATCTATAGGCTATGAAGGGACTGATTCTTATTCCACTAGGTTTGTTATAGAATGGACAGATGCTAAAAATCAAATAATCGAAGGTAAAGTATATAAATCTAATTCTATTATAGAAGATATTCGCTTAGATAAAATAATTCCTTTACATGAGCTATACTGGGCAGGCAACAGCTTATCTGTGAAGGAGCCAATAGGAATAAATCTGGAGTTTAGTGAGTTTTCTAACCGTTTAGTAAATCTACCAAAAGCTAGTAGTGGTAATACCTATTCCTTTAAAAATGTAAGAGGTATGACCTATGTTCACTTAAAGGTTCCAAAGCATATAAAGATAGATGATGCATTAGGTTTGCAAATATATTAAGGGGAGGAGATAGTTTTGGATATAATAGCAGGAATAGCATTAGTACTTATCGTGTTTTTCTCTTCTAATATAATCGAAAAGAGATTAAAAAACATGGAAAGACAAAACGATCGTATAATTGAAATTTTAGAAAAGATACGGGATAAAGAATAGTAAAGTGCCTGCTAATGCGGGCACTTTTTCTATCGGAAAAGTTGACAGCTCGCTTCCTTCCTTCAGCTCTTATAGTTCTACATCAAATAAGAACTTAAGACGCCAAAGTAAAGACTTTGAAGGGAGAAGGGGAAAAATCATATCGCGAGCAGCTGCTATCGGTCTAGAAGAAATTTGGGCAATCGCTCCGATCTGTCTGGAAAGACGTATCACTTTTCCAGTGCGTGTTACTCGCTTTTCCTCGTAAAAGTCTAACACTTTTTTAATATCTTCGAATTGTTTAAAGCCATTGCCTAGGACGATTGCGTCTTCAATAGCCTGGCCAGCCCCCTGACCCATATTGGGAGTAGTCGCATGAGCAGCATCACCTAATAAGACAACCCGATCGAACACAAATTTGCGTAGTGGTTTGATATCTGAAATATCATGGTGAAGAATTTGTTCAGAAGGTGTGCTAGCAATGATGTCAGAAACCTTATCAGGGAAATGACTAAAAATAGATGATATTTCATTAGGTGCGAGCTTTTGATAGGTTGGATTCCTTGGAGGAGTGTTAATACAAGCAAACCAATAAATGAGCCCATCTTTCATAGGTGCCATGCCAAATCTTCCTTTAGTAGACCAAAGCTCTGTGGATGTAAATTCTTTTAATCGCCCATTGTTTTCTGTTATTCCCCGCCAGCATGTATATCCAGAATATCGTGGCCTGGAATTAGGAACAAGCTGTTTGCGTATAGGGGAGTTTATGCCATCTGCTGCAATTAGAAGCTCAGCTTCAAAGGTTGTTCCATCTTCGAAAAAAGCAGTAACTCTTTTCTTATTTTGCTCCATACGGATACATCTTTTATTATATTGAATGGTATTTGGTTTTAGATTTTCGAGAAACGTTCGATGGAGATTCGCTCGGTGAATCGTGATATTCTCTTGACCAAACATTTTTTTGAGAACAGAGAAATCAATCGTATTTAATACTTTTCCATCCTTGTCCTGAAAGATCTGCGTATTTAAGATATAGCCATTACGAAATACCTCGTCACCGACTCCAATTTCCATAAGTGCTTGCATAGCGTTGGAGCCTATTCCTATTCCTGCACCCACTGGTTGGAAGACTGGAGTAGACTCAAATACATTCACCTCATGACCTTGCTTTTGCAAAGTGACTGCTGCACAAAGTCCTCCAATACCACCCCCAACGATGGCAATGTTCACTGAAATCACTCTCCTTAATTACCTCTAGTCTAGCAGAATTTTTATGATATGCTAATTAAAAGAGGAGGGAGAAATATGGTTTCATTGGTCATGTATGAGTCCAAGCATAAAGAGGCATTAGAAAATTATCCGTTGTCAGAAGAGCAATTAGGTTTCACAGGACACCCAATAGAAATGTTAAAAAAGGTTGAAATGTGTCCTACCTTTACACCGGTTGTTATTTTAGATGGAGAACAGGTGGCAGTTTTTTTCGTGTTGGATACGGGGGAGGATAAGCTAAATTATACGGATAGGAAAGAAGGCGTCCTACTTAGAGGTTATTCTGTTCATCCAAGTTTCCAAGGGAGAGGGATTGCTAAGTCTTCCATGAAGCTTTTACCTAAGTTTGTTATGGAGTATTTTCCGACTATGGAGCAAATTGTGCTTGGTGTCAATGAGGCTAATAAAGCTGCTCAGGCTGTCTATTTAAAAAATGGTTTTATCGACGAAGGGCGAAGATATTTAGGAAGTGCTGGAATCCAATTGGCTTTGTGTCTCAAGGTAAACCAGGTGCTAGTAAGGAAGGCTATACCTGGAGATGAACAAGGGATAGTGGATGTATGCGTGGCTGCCCAGTGGAACACATATAAGAATCTATATTCCAAGGAATACATAGAAGGTGTTATTGAAAAGTTTTACACAGTGGATAGAATTGAAAAGGAAATTATAGAAACCAATCGTTTTTGGAACGGATACTTCGTCGCTCTATTGAACAATGAAATAGTTGGGGCTATAGGTGGAGGTGTTGACGAAAAAGGAATTGCTGAGGTATATGTTCTTTACTTGGATCCAGAGAAACGAAATAAAGGTATTGGGACAAAGCTTTTAAACTATTTATCGGATGTTCAGAAAACAAAGTATGGTGCGCACGAGCAATGGGTGTCCGTAGCGAAAAACAATATGCTTGGAATTCCTTTTTACGAGTCGCGTGGCTTTATCTTTCAACACGAGGAGCAGTCCTATGAGAGTAAGCCAGAGGACCAAGCAATTTCCTTAAAGTATATGCGAAAAATCTAAAGAAAAGAGGCTGGATGTACCCTCTATCAAAAAGTGAAACCGGAAAATCCGATTTCACTTTTTTACTTACTTTATTTATTTTAATTTATATAAAATATCATCTTCTTCGCTTGGATTACCGCGTCCATCTGTATTATTAGTGACAAAGTACAACGATTCCCCATCAGAGAAGACATCACGCACTCTACCGAAGCCAGTGATGGATTGTTCTACCTTACCAGTTTCTACATTCATGACTTTTATAGCTTCTCCGCGGAGGGAAGCGACATATAGCTTGCCTTTGTGAAAGGTTATTCCAGAGGGTGCCCAAGTCTCATTACTGCCAGAGGTGATGAGCGGTGTTACATAGCCGTTTTTAGTATCAGATCCTTCGATAATGGGGTAGCCATAGTTCTTTCCTTGCTCAATTAAATTGACCTCATCATTAGCCGATTGGCCATGCTCTGCCTCAAAAAGCGTCCCGTTTTCATGCCAGGCAAGTCCCTGTGGGTTACGGTGACCAGTGGAAAAGATTTGGAACGATCCATCTTCCTCCATTCGTAGAATCTTTCCGTTCAATGAATGATCGTCCTGAGCAAGCTCAGGGTCACCTGCATCACCAACAGTTACATATAGCTTACGGTCAGGACCTATCTCAAGTCGTCCGCCATGATGGACATTACCAGTCTTAATGTCATCAAGGTGTATTTCAGTTTCCTGCCACTGGTTATTCTCTCGTTTCAGAGTCACTACGCGGTTAAAGGATTCACCATCTTTGTCATACGTATAATAGGCAAATGCTTCATTGGTTTCACTGAAGTCGGACTTTAATACAAAGCCGAGAAGTCCGGCCTCTGATGCTGAGGACAAAGTATCTGAAAAGATGACTTCCTCATGCGTAACAGTCGCCCCATCAATAACAGCTATTGTACCTACTCTTTCTGATATATAAAAGATACTGTCCTGTTGGTTGATTGCCCATGGGACCTCTAAATTGGTTGCTATTTTATCAGCAACTTCTTTTTCTGATTCGGTTGCTTCTTCAGAACAGCCAACTAATAGAAGTGTTAAAAGTATGAGTCTTTTCATATAAAAACCTCCTCTAGTTACTACTTCTAGGAAGGAAAAGCATAATCCTGCTCTTTACCATAAGTTTTACAAATGAGAAACGATAGATTCTATCAAATTTACTTATCACAAATGAAGGAGTATGCTGAATTTACAGAGAAGTTTAGAAAGAAGGCAAAAAAAATGGAATTTCTAATATTTTTTATTATAGGGATTGCAGGAAATATGGTTGGTACGTTAGTTGGAGGGGGAGGGCTGATCAGTCTTCCCATGATGCTACTCATGGGCTTACCGATTCATTCCGCAATTGGCGCCAATAAGGTTTCCAATACTGTAAGCTCCCTATCAAGCTTTTTAGTCATCTTTACAAAAAAGGAAGTGTCAGCGAAAGAAGCGCTGTCTGTTCTAATATTTTGTTTAGGTGGGGGTATTCTAGGAGGACTTACGGCATCCTTTCTAAGTGGGGAGACACTCATGGTTATTGCAATCTTATTATTAAGTTTTGCCTTCATCAACTCCTTTATGGGAAAAGGAAATTTTGATGGGACATCGACCTTTCAGCTCAATAAGAAAACAGTCCCTTCCTTATTAGGCATAGGCATTTATGATGGAATGTTTGGTCCAGGTAGCAGTACCCTTGCTCTTTACTTGTATGCCAGCGAGAAAATTGCATACATCAGAGCTGTTGGCCTTGCAAGAATCGGTGTGTTCGCAAGTTGCTTTGGTGCTTCTATAACGTATATATCCACTGGAAAGATTATGTGGCCAGTGACAATTGCTCTTATGATTGGTGCAATTATTGGTGCACAGCTAGGTGTAAGACTGGCCCGAAAATTAAAGTCGGAGCATATTAAGCCTTTACTCAGAGTTGTAACTGTATTATTGATTGTCCAAATAATTTGGGATTATGTAAAGTGAGAAGTGAGGAGGAAATGATAATGAAATTAAAATGTGCAATTTTGGATGACTATCAGCAGGTCGCTTTAAAAATGGCAGACTGGGCGTCTATTGAGGAGCAGGTGTTAGTACACTCCTTCTCACAACATTTCGAAAAAGAAGAAGAACTTATAGATGCCATACAAGACTGTGAAATTATTGTGATTATGCGAGAACGAACACCATTCACGGCTGCTTTATTTGAAAAATTACCTAAATTAAAGTTATTAATCACCTCGGGGATGCGGAATGCCTCGATTGATTTAGCTGCTGCTTCCATGTATGGAGTAACAGTATGTGGTACTGCGAGTTCCTCGGAGCCACCTACTGAGCTTACGTGGGCACTCCTCTTAAATCTTGCTAGAAATGTTACGTTGGAGAATAGGGTATTAAGAGAAAACGGTCCATGGCAAAGCACGGTTGGAGCAGACTTACATGGAAGAACATTGGGACTCCTTGGATTAGGCAAAATCGGAGGACGAATGGCAACAATTGCTAAAGCATTCGGAATGGATGTTATAGCATGGAGTCAAAACCTTACAAAGGAAGCTACAGATAAACTAGGGGTTCGTTTAGCAAATTCAAAGGGAGAACTTTTAGCAACAAGTGATTTTGTGTCCATCCACCTTGTGTTGAGCGATAGAACAAGAGGAATAATAGGTAGACAGGAATTAGAGCAGATGAAGCGTAGTGCCTATCTTATCAATACATCCCGAGCAGCAATCGTAGACCAAGAGGCATTGATAAAAGCGCTAGAAGAAAACAGGATTGCAGGAGCAGGCTTAGACGTATTTGAAGAAGAGCCACTGCCGGCTAATCATGCCTACCGTACATTACCTAACGTCCTAGCAACGCCTCATTTAGGATATGTGAGTGAACATAATTACCGCGCTTACTTTACAGAAGCAGTAGAGGACATTGCAGCTTTTCTTGAGGGAGCAGCTATTCGGAAGATAAATTAAGCCATTGGGCAAATAATTGAGGAACCGACCGATTATCGGGGAGAACCGACCGATTATGAGTGAGAACCGACCGATTATGAACGAAAACCGACCGATTCATGTAAAAGAGGCACAAGACTATCCCATAGTCTTGTGCCTCTTTCTAACACTTTACTTCATATTTTCTAGCTGTCTGCCAAGCTCTCTTAAGTCAGCAACTTGATCCGTTGTAGTTGTTTTTAGTAAAGCTTTTTGATTGGTTAATGATTGTTTGAGTGAGTCAATCTCTTCTGTTAAGTCAGCGTCTGCTGTGTCGCTTTTTTCTTTAAGCGAATGGATGACTTCGTACAAATCTTCATGACCAACAATTCTTCCAGCACCCCACATAAGCTGTTCCGCAGGTGCTTCTATCACGTAGTCTGTGAAATAATCAAATACTTCTTGATCAAAATCATAGGCATACCAGTTATTATCGATATTCCATAAATATTCGTCTAGAGGTGTAGCAAGATCCCCATCTTCTAACGCTTCAATAGACAGAGCTAAATTATTTATATTATTTTGGGCATGCTCGTGTGGGAATATCACAACATCCTCCCAAGTAAGACGAGTGAAGCTGTCCTCAGCATGCTTGAATGCTGCTAATAAATCCTTATTAAGCTGACGGCTTTCGTTATAAAGCTTTTTAGCAGCAGCTTGGTCATCTTTAGCTATCGCATTTAAGTAGTCTTCATTAATCTTTGCAACTTTTTTATTTACTTCTTTTGTTGTATCCAGTACATTGTCAATTTCCTCGACCAGCTCATCCTTAGATACTTCCGCTTGTTCAAAGACATTTTCGTCAATTGTTTCTTTCATAGCTTCCAAACGAGTGTTAAAGTCTAAAGGAACCACAGCTGTTTTATCATAATGCATAGTTAGGAGACCATATAAATTCAAGTGGAATTTAAAAGCTTCCTCATTATACGTTTCTTCAGTATCAAATTGAGAATGGTAATGAGAACGCATAAAATCGCTATCTTGGAAATCATTGCGTAGAGCAGGAACTCCAGCAATATTAAAGGAAAAATCATCTGACCAAGTTCGCAATGGAGATACAACAGAAATTCCATCCTTATAAACACCCTCTATAGCTGGAACCTCTTTAGAGAATTCTGTAAGGTAATTGTTCAATTCGTAAGTAGCACGAATTTCGTCTTGTGTCGTATGCTCATAAGCTGGTAATTCAAAGTTCATATTGGCAAATGCTTTTCCAGCCCATTCTGGATGGATGTTGAATATTTGATTGTATGCGCCAGTGGACCAGTCATAGCGAGAGTTTGAAACTCCCCACTCTTCCGCAGCAAGTGCATTAAAGATAATCGTTTTTTCCGGTTGGTAGCCGCTATCGATCAGCCCTTTTGCTACTCCCATCATCAATCCTATAGCTGCATGATCATCCTGAAAGCCTGTGAAATAGGAATCATAATGCGCAGATAGGATAATATAGGAATCCGGGTCCTTCCCAACTATTTTACCGTAATAATTGTAGGATTTGCCGTCCATTTCAACGGTAGATTTTGCATCAAATTTAACTTTTATGGAGCCTGTCTCACTAGCTTCCAATGATTTCTTTAACTTATTCCCATCTGTTTGGGACATGGAAAATGCAGGCGCATCTTCTGGTCCACAAATATCCTGTGCATTCAGTGCATCTGGAGACACCTCACCATAACCAGCTTCCTGTATAGCAATAACTCCTGCCGCACCTTTCACGTGTGCTTGATAGGCAGGGTAATTAATCCACCATTCCTCACGCTGATTAATGTCTATTAACACGAGCTTTCCTTCAATGTCGAGACCTTCTAAATCCTCGGCTGTTGCCTTGCCAGCGTAAACAATATCGTATTCCTTGACTCCATTTGTATTGAAGTTAACCTGGTAGCCGCCAAGAACTGCTAAATGCTCTTTACCATTTTCGTCCGTAAACGTTAAGTCGGCTTTTTCAAATGTCCAAGTATCTAAAGTAAACTCGTCCTTTGTTACTTCGGTCAGACCGATTTTCTCCATTTCTTGTCCGATTTTTTCACCGGTCTTAAGCTCAGCCTCTGAACCGGCAGTTCGGTATCCAAGCTTTTCATTTGTTTTAAACTCTTCTAAGCTTTTAGTAAATTCATAAGCATAATTCACATCAACAGATGATAAGTAGTCATCCTGTAATTGATCAATTACTCCATCCTTTACTTTTTCATCTTCCTCTTTAACCTCTTTGTCCGAGCAGCCTGTTAGGGCAAGTCCCACCAGAATAGTTAGAGCTATTCTTGTTGTTATTCTTTTCATGTATCACATTCCTTTCATCCCATTTAGAAATTAATATTATCAAAAAATAATAATTCTTACCACTTTTCTTTATGAATAGAATGGATTACGATGGGATAAAGTTACTTTAAGGAGGTCGATTAGATGTTTAAAAAGCTAGCATCAGATGCATTAGGTATTTCTGATATTGGAGTTGTCGTATCAAAAGCTGATTTTGATAAAACAGAATCTGACGATTTTGTTATGCATGAGGCAGGAGAGGTAGTTTACTTTCTGATTAAAACTAAATCAGATGAATACTGCTTTACAAATCTAGCGCTGATTCATGTCGATGGAGAAAATGCTATTAGTAAGAAAAGAACGCTTCGTCGCTATGATTATGCTTACTATCCAATCACCGAAGTTGCACTAGAAACAGCGGGAACTATCGATTTAGACATGGAGATTAAGTTCACGATTGGAAATGTACCATTAAGTATAGATATTCATAAAAAATTTGCTACAGAAATCAAAGATCTTTATAAGGCAATCCATACTATTTCTACCCAAATGCTAGACAACAAAAAGAAATTTGATATTGCTCAAAATAGCTTAGGCTATGCAGCTCAATCGGTTGGTAAAATGGAAAGTAAAGAGATTAATCCACTATCATCATTCGAAGCTATTACTCAGTTCTCCACTAACTGGATGCTTGAGCAAAAAGACAAATATATGAAAAAAGACTTCAAGGACGTTTTTGAATTATTTATTAATGCCTAAAAACCACCTTTGACAGGTGGTTTTTATATGTTCATCTTGTAACTAGGAGCAATCGGTTTTTCTCAAAGCTACTTCTTATTTCTGAATAGTTAGTCTATTATTGTTTATATACTACTTTTTAGGAAGGGGAAGCAGGTAATGGAATCACTTAAACCAAAAGAGCGAAGTCCGCTACGTATTTACCTTGGAAAAAAGTATTTTCGTATGAAGCGTTATATGGATTGGTACACGGGAAAGAAAAAGTTTGCTTTAAAAAAGGAACAAACAAGAAAGCCTGAAGTTATTGCGACTCATCAAACGCTTTTGCTTCGTGAGCTAAAGGATGTAGATATGTGGCTGCAACACAACAAGGTTACTAATCTTAAAATAGCTATTAAGGAAATAAATGGAGTCATTGTGCAGCCAGGTGAAACATTATCCTATTGGAGATTAATAGGAAACACGAGTAAGAGAAAGGGTTACGTCGAAGGCATGATCTTGCATTTTGGCAAAGTTACAGTAGGAATAGGCGGGGGGCTATGTCAGCTATCGAATCTTATTTACTGGATTACATTACATACACCACTTAAGGTAACGGAGAGGTACCGACATAGCTATGATGTATTTCCGGACTCTAATCGAAGTCAACCGTTTGGAAGTGGTGCCACATGTGCATATAACTACCTCGATTTGCAAATACACAATGATACGAATCAGCCGTATCAATTAGTATTGTATGTAACGGATACTCATTTAGTCGGAGAATGGAGAGCAGATAATCCTGATACTAGAAATTATGAGGTATATGAAAAGGATCATTTGATTTCTTTGGAATATTGGGGTGGCTACGTTAGACATAATAGTATTTATAGAAGAGTCTATGATGTGCAGAAAGAGTTAATAGACGATGAGTTCATTACTCAAAACCATGCAATCATGATGTATGAGCCAATGTTAACGACATCTAAGGATTAGGAGCTGGTAGAATTGGATGAAATAAAACCAAAATCCTTGAGCGATAAAATATTATACGGAGTATTCGGCCTAATATGTGCGATTTTCATAACCTCACTCCTATTTTTTTTTCTTGCTTTAACTGGTAACATGCATTATGTTTCAC
Source organism: Psychrobacillus sp. (assembly GCA_040274765.1). Lineage (GTDB taxonomy): Bacteria > Bacillota > Bacilli > Bacillales_A > Planococcaceae > Psychrobacillus. Next base: position 11,402 of record JBEMAY010000043.1, on the reverse strand, counting down.
TATTAATTACTGGAGCTATTGTACTGTATTTATTTTACCTCTTCCATTTGTTTATTTTTTTCACTACTAAAAAAAGAAAGCTCTGGTTTTTAGGGATAATGGGAATTACCTTAGCAATTAGTGCAATTTCTCCAGTTAAAAAAATATATGAAAATAGCATTCCTGCAGTAGAGGCAGAAATTAATGTATGGGATTACCAACCATTCGAGGGGCATTTAAAGATTGCAACACTAGATGAAGAGTCTACTCTTAAAATTACGGAGGACTTACCCAGATTGGACGGAGCAACGGCTTTGTATCCTTTGTATGCTTCTTTTGTTCAAGCGGTTTATCCGAAAAAAACTTATGAGCCAAGCTCCAGTGAAGTCATGGTAAACACTACCCCTGATGCATACAATAATTTGATCGAAGGTAAAGTGGATATGATCTTTGTTGCTGGTCCCTCTAAGGGGCAAATCAATCATGCAAAGCGTAATGGTGTGGAGCTTAAGCTTACACCGATTGGAAGAGAAGCATTCGTGTTCTTCGTCCACCAAAAAAATGAGGTAGACGAGCTCAGCCTTCAGCAAATCCAGGATATATACTCAGGGAACATTAAGAATTGGCAGAATGTCGGGGGAAGCGACGATTCTATACGAGCATTCCAGCGTCCCGAAGGCAGTGGTAGTCAAACCGCTTTAGAAAATCTAATGGGAGAAACTCCTTTAATGGAAGCACCGACTGAAGATATTGTCAGTGGAATGGGTGGGATTATTGAAGAGGTAGCTCAATACAAAAATTATAAAAATGCAATTGGGTATACCTTCCGATTTTATTCGAACGAAATGGTGAAGAACGATCAGATTAAACTATTAAATATAAACGGAACTGCACCTACAAAAGAAAATATTCGTAACAACCAGTATCCGATTGCATCTGAATTTTATATAGTGACTACTAATACGGATAATCCTCATGTTGATGAGTTTATAGAATGGATTCTATCTCCTCAGGGTCAGGAGCTGGTTGAGAAAACTGGTTACGTCCCATTAATGAAATAAATTTCGAAGAAGCTGCTCCTACCCTAAGAATTTTAAAAAGGAGCAGCTTCTCGCTATTCTGGTATTACGTATTTCGGTAAAAAGTATTTTAGTTTGGTAGTCCTGCAGAAATTAATTGGTCAGTTGCATTTATCTACTAAAAGGAAGTATATTGATAGTATCAAAGGAGGAATTCTAATGAGTCAATCATTCTTAAACAAAGTAACCCCCCTTATCAATCATGAAGAGAGATTGGTCAGAGAATTTGCATCGTATGTACTGAATGAATTTCCATTTACGCCTAGTAAGGTGGTAAACGAACAACTTACCAATGCGCTACATGCTGATGAAAAAGAAAGAGACACCATTCTAGTCTGGGGACAAGAAAATAACGTTACAGAAGAAACGTTCCCGATTCTGATGAAGCTCCTCCAAAAGGTAAAAAAATTGAAAAGACATCTAGTCCTTCAGTATGTCATGAACCTTCCTTCACGAGTTCTAGTAGACAAAGCAGAACAGCTTACTCCCTATATAGGAACGGAGTATACTGATTTCAACAAGCTACTGTTGGAGGCAAGCGAGGATACACTTTGTAAAACGTATGAGTCAGTTGTAGAAAATGTTAATCGTGATGGCTTTAATGCACTTGAATTCCAGAAGTCGAAAAAGCTGCTTGGGCGACTTATTGAGATTGGCAGCTTTGGGAAACAGGAAGTAGAGGAGACCCTTCAGCAAGAACAAGGGGAAACGTTTTTCTCGGTGTTTGGTATTTTAGCAGTAAGAGCGGTAGGCCTTTTACAGTTAAACGAATATATACCTACGCTTGTATCCCTATTAGACAGAGATGAAGATATTCTTTTAGAAGAATTGGCAGTAGCATTAAGTAGCTTTCAATCAGACGATGTCGTAGAGGCGGTTACACCATATGCAATGAACAATGAGACGTGTATTTATGCTGCAAGTATTTTAAAAGAAACAAAAACTGAAAAAGCAATAGAAGTGCTGATAAAAAGCTACGATAAATTAGATGAGAGTGGTAAAGAGACGGTTATCGAATCGTTAACAGCCCATTTAACAGAGCAAGCCTTTCCACTGATAGAGGATTATCTCCATAACGGATATCATGGAGGGTTAATTGATCTAGAACAAACGCTTTATGCGTTTTATACAGTAATGGGACGTTCCCATCCATCTATGGAAGAGTGGAAACAAATTGCCGAACAAAATGTCATAGAATTCGAACAAGAGCAACAAGCACAAGCACCTCAGCCAGTAGTAAGCGATAAGGTAGGTAGAAATGATTCCTGTCCTTGTGGTAGTGGAAAAAAATATAAGAAGTGTTGTGGGAAATGAAATGTTAAGCATAGCCATTTAAATAAAAAATGCTGCCGGAATAAAGTTCCGGCAGCATTTTTATGCTAGCTTAAATTTATTTATTTCCTCTTGCAAGTCCTGTGCATTTTGTGAAAGCTCAACTGCTACACCGCTGACCTGTTCCATGGTAGCAGTCTGTTCCTCAATAACAGCAGCAATACCTTCCACATTGGAGGAAGCATTAGTAGCCCCGTTAGCGATTTCCATGGCAGAAGCAGAAACTTGTTCAGCAGAAGCAGAAATTTCCTCAGAAGTAGCTGAAATCTCTTCAATTTGAACGTTCATCTGTTCTACTGCAGTAACGATTTCTTGAAAAGCATGGCCGGCATCTCCAATAATCTTCACTCCAACTGTTACAGATTCTACTGATTCCTCAGCTGCTTTTTCTACATTGCCTGTATCTAGTTTGATATCCTTGATCAAATCCACAATTTGGTTGGCGGATTGTCTAGATTCCTCAGCAAGCTTACGAACCTCGTCTGCAACAACTGCAAATCCTTTCCCATGCTCGCCAGCTCGTGCTGCTTCAATCGCCGCATTAAGTGCTAGTAAGTTAGTCTGCTCTGTAATATTCGTAATGACATTAGTTATATTTTCAATTTCCAAGGTTTGTTTACTTAGTTTTTGAACTAAATTATTCATCATCTCTGAGGAATGATTTATGGTGTTCATCTGTTCACTTGCCTGTTGAATAATTTTACCTCCAGCCAGTGCGGTTTGATAAGTTTGGTTCGAGTTGTCGTATAAGTGCTGTGTCGATTCTGCAATGCGTTGAACTCCAGTGGCAGTCTCTTCCATAGCTCGTGAACTTTCATTGGCCGACTGGGCAGCGGAAGACGAGGCTTCTAAAGTGTCATTAGCTCGGTGAGCCATTTCATTTGTAGAAGCGGTTACCTCTTCAGTGCTTGCGGATAACTCTTCAGCAGCAGCACTTAGATGCTCCGAATTTTCATGGATTCGTTTAAGTAACGTTTGAAGATTATTTTTCATTTGATTAGTAGCTGTAGCCAGCTTTCCAATCTCATCGTTGGAAGAGTATTTCAAGTCTTCCCCCGATAAATCTCCAGTTGCAATTATTTCTGCTGCGTCTACCATTTTTATTAACGGATTAGAGATTTGCTTACGAGTGAACCACATAAGGAGAACTCCATTTAGCAAAACAAATATCAACATAACAATAGCTACAATGTTGGATAGAGTCATGGCACGATCTGTTTCTTGAGAGATTTTTTTCAATTCATTATCTTGAAAATCAAGCATTTTTTGTGCAACTTCTAATATACCATCGTTAGCGGGAGTAATTCGGTCCTTTAGAATTCTTGATCCAGAGCTAATAACACCAGTTTTCGCATACTCCAAATATATATCAGATGCTTCATTGAACTCATTTTTATAAACATAAATCTCCTCTACATAAGCTTTCATTGTTTTAGAGTTTGCAAGAGAAGCCATTTGAGCAATTTGCTCATCCACATACTGGATATAATATTCAAGCTGCTCCTTCGTTTCCGGAGAATTATCGATTAACAATTCTTGAGAATATTGTCCCTGCATTCCAATGCCAAAACGAATCTCGTCAATTACTCGTAATTGGGTGACTCTATAATTAAGAGCCTCATCCACCTTAGATTCCACATTAGCAGATGTAAGCATAGCTGTTACAGTAGAAATTAATAATAAAACAATAATGACGATAAAAGCGATGTTTAACTTTTTTCCGATACTCATAAGCTGCCTTCTTTCCCATAAATATAATCACCTCGTTTTTATCGGCTATTAGTGGAGGTATTTGAAGTGTGTTAATGGGAAATTATTGATAACTGTAATTTTTTGATAAAAATTTATTAAGTATATTTTTATCAAAAAACCTAGTTGACATGGAGTTAACTCCAGCCTTTAAAGTAAAAGTAGGAGGGGTGATTATGGAGATAATTTTGTCCAGTTTAATATGTATGTATGGGATATTAACAATGATTGCTGTAATGGTACAATGGAAGGAAAAGGGTTTCACGATACGCTCCTTATTATTTGGGGTCGTATCGCTTGGTATAATTGCTAGTGTTTTTATAGCAGACTTGAGGTTAAATTTATTAGTGGTATGTTTTATATGTATACACGTTCTAGCTTTATGGGAGGGGCTGCAGACAAAGGGGCAAGTCAGCTATAGTCATCATATTTTTCGATTTATGTTTCATGTCATGATTGTAATAGGAGTGATATTATGAGTATTGGGGAATTTGCTTCACTTACAGGGGTAAGTAAGGATACTATTCGTTATTATGAAAAGATTGAACTATTAAAACCCACGATTATAAACTCATACCGCCACTATACAGATGAGGATATACTCTCTATTCAGGCAATCATTAAGTTAAAACAAAATGGTTTTTCCTTACAGGAGATAAAGCTCCTATTTGATTGGACTAACCATTTGGATAAAGATAATAAGTTAGCAGGCCACGAAACAGAAAACCTACAATTGTTAAGGGAGTTATTTCAAGAAAAATATCGGAACTTAATAGAGAAGGAAAAACAAATTATCCAAATAAAAGAGGTGCTTCTACGAGTAGATAGGAAGGTGGATCAATTACTTGGAGGAAAAAGAGATGAGACCACAACTAACTAAAGATATACATATAGAAGAATTTAAACAGTATTATTGGTTAAAGGAAGAGCTCCAAGCGTTTTGTAGAGAGCATCTTATAAGTCCTACCGGTTCTAAAGGAGAAATTACTAATCGAATTGAGGTATTCCTTCACTCAGGCGAAATACTCCAGCCAGTCAGAAGAACTAAAATTTATAAAGTGGAAGAGCCATTATCTTTGGATACTGTTATAACTGTAGGACATCGGTGTAGCCAACAAGTAAGGGCATTTTTTCAGGAAGTCATTGGACCGAAATTTCATTTCTCTACTTATATCCAAAATTATTTTAAAAACAATATAGGAAATACATATCGTGATGCAGTAAATGCTTGGGTGGAGGAAGAGGAACGCATGAAAGATCCAGCTTACTCAAAAGCGATTGGACCCCAATTTGAATATAATCAATTCACGAAAGACTTCTTTGCGGACCCTAACAATAAAGGCAAGACCCGTCAGGATGCAATTCAAGCATGGAATACTATTAAGAAACTCCCAGGAAGTAATAAATACCAACAATAAAAAGCCGTACATTCGAATTGCTTCGAGTGTACGGCTTTTATCAAGTTAATTCCGGAGAATTAAAGTTTTACGATGTTAACTGCTTGTGGTCCGCGGTTACCTTCTTCGATATCAAATTCAACTTTTTGACCTTCGTCAAGAGATTTGAATCCTTCACCTTGGATAGCTGAGAAATGAGCGAATACGTCGCTTCCACCTTCAACCTCGATAAATCCAAAACCTTTTTCTGCGTTAAACCATTTTACTGTACCTTGTGTCATGTAAAAAACCTCCATAAAATAAATTAAATAATATAAATCTTTCAACAGATAAAAAAATTCACATATTAGAAAAAGTATCGACAAACATTTCACGATCACTTTTTGTAATATGTGAATTCAATGTTTTCTTTTGAAGCAATTTAACTATTGAACTTAGTATATAACGTATACTGGCATTTGTCCAGTAATGTACTTAGGTTATTTTAATTTCTTTTACTGAGCTTATGAATGGCTGTATTTATAGAAGCTACTTTTTCTAAGGTAATGCTGTCATACCAGCCCTTTGTGTCTGGTGAAAAAGGTGAATAGTTATTCATTTTATGGTATTATTTTCTAACATAAGTCTTTTTATTAGGGGGGGACGAGGTGCTTTTCAAGAAGCAATTCGATGTTTCAACTAAAAATGGAGTAATAATGGGGAATGGAAAGGTATCTTTTAGAGGTGTAACGTTAAATGTACATTGCTTTATAGCGGACGGTGTCCTCATTGATACAGGAGCACAATCACTAGAGAACGAGCTAAAACCTTTTTTACAGCAGCAGGATGTGGAGAAGGTCATGATTACTCATCATCATGAGGACCATACTGGCTGTGCTGCTCATATGCAAGCGCTGGGGAAACGTATCTATATGAAGGAACATTTCATAAATCACTGTCAAAAGAAAGCAGGCTACCCTCTTTACCGTAAGCTATTTTGGGGGAAGCGACAGTCCTTTAAAGCTAATCCGTTGGGCGAGACATTTACCTCTAAATCAGCTACCTGGGATGTTATCCCTACACCTGGTCATGCAGAGGATCATGTAGCCTTTCTCAATAAACAAACGGGTCAATTGTTTACAGGTGACCTTTATTGCCAGGAACGAACAAAGGTTATACTTCGAGAAGAAAGTATTCCAACCATCATAGAATCTCTTCAACGGGTCCTCACCTATGATTTTGGGGATGTATATTGTTGTCATGCTGGATATCTAGAGAAGGGGAGAAGACACCTAGAGAGAAAGCTACAATATTTATTAGAGATGCAGCAAAAGATATTGCAGCTTCACGTCGAAGGGAAAAGCGAAAAAGAGATTACCAATACTATTTTTCCAAAGAAATATCCTATTAATCGATTTTCTATGGGTGAGTGGAGCTCCTTTCATATCATCCGCTCCGTTATTAACGAGCAGTAGCATGAAAAGGACTAGATACATAGTGGAGTCCTTGCCTGACGGGCGGACTAGCTTTACGTGGTTTATATACAAGTCATATTTACTAATGTGATGCTTTATTCGAGCGGCAATAGACCCTGCTAAAATACATTAAATAGAATACTTGCATAAGCCTACTCCCAAAAGTAGTTTTTACTCGATGAAAACCGCTTAATACCGTATGATTAAAGGAGGAAGGTGAATTTATTTGAAAGCTTATATTTTAAAATTATCATTTGAGCACGTAGATCCGAAGGTGTGGAGACGAGTTGTTCTGCCGGCAGATGCGACATTTAATAGACTTCATGAGACCATTCAATACGTGACAAATTTCCGAAGCACGATGGAAGCTTATCATTCCTTTGGAATAGCAACAAACGACAAGTATATTACGAATAATGAAACGATCTTACATGAGTATAAAGGAAAGAAGTACGAGGGTAGAGAGGTTAAACAGCCAACCCGTATCAAGATTGACTCGTATCTTCAGGAAATGGATCACCTCATTTATAACTACGACTTCGGAGACGATTGGCGTATTCGTGTAGAGTTAGAAGAGACAGTTGAGGATTACTATTTTGGTTTTCCTACTATATTAGAGGGAGAAGGAACTGCCCCACCCGAAGATGTCGGTGGTCCCCCAGGGTTTGAAGAGTTTAAAAAAATTATGGATAATCCAAATCATCCTGATTACTTACATATGTTTGGATGGGCAGAGCAACAGGGGTATAAACCATTAGATATAGACAGAACAAATGACTTGTTAAAATTTGTGAAATACAAAAAAACAGAATGGGACAAAATCGACCATGATAACTATCTTGTTCTTTCGGATAAGTATCGAGGTGTGAAATCCACCCCACAAGGTGACATAGAAGACAAGGAAACTGTATTAAAGTATGTAGTTGCTTGTACCAACCTTTACGGGGTTATTGATTTCCCTAAATTTCTAGAGATTTATAATGCACAAAACAATAAAGCATTGACGAGAAATGAATTATTGTCATTGATTGATACTTCTATGGAATCACTACAAAATCAATTTGTACGTGTGGATAAAGATGAATTCATACATACAATGATACGTCCCAATGACTATAAAATCATAAAGGATAATGCGAACGGAAAGCCTTATTATATCCCAGCAAAGGAAGAGCTTCTTCGCTATGCGGATGGGAACTATTATGAAGCAACAATCTATCAAGAAAAGCTCGCTTCCATGATGCAAAAGGATTTCTTTGGTGGCAGCTCCTTAATGATTAAAGAAAACATGGATCAACTAATACGTGAGATGCAAACAGTCGGCAGTAGTATTAATATGGTGGCACAGCAATTTGCGGTACGTCATCAAATACAGGAACAGGAACTTTTTAATAAGTATGTACAGGCAATTGCCTTCGTATCTGTAACAACTCGCCTTTGGATCAATAGAGGACATACGCCTCACGAAATCACATTGATGGAGCAGCCAGACCTAAAAACTGCCTCAACTAAACCAGAAACTACAAAAATTGATACAAAGGTTGGCCGAAATAACCCTTGTCCATGTGGCAGTGGTAAAAAGTATAAAAAGTGCTGTGGCAAATAAGTTAGAGAAAGAGATCAGGACAAAAGTTCCCTCAAAATAGAGCGTAGTTGTTTTCCGTTACAGCGGACTCTTTCCGGGGGCACGGCTTCAATCTCCTCGTCGCCTTGCTCCTGCGGGGCTTTCAGCTCGTGCTTTTCCCCCAGGAGTCGCCGCTCTCCTCTCCAAACAACAATAATAGAGAGTTTTTTATTAAAATCGGTTACCACTAAAGTAAAGACGTGAAATCAGCAACTTGATTTCACGTCTTTTAATTTATTGACTAGTTATATCCCAGCTCTTTTATATTTCAAAAAATTTCTCAGAATGCATTTTACCTTTATAATAGGTGCGTTCTGCAAAAGTAATGTTTTGGTTTTCGTCCATTAGCAAAACCGTCGAGGAGCGTGTACCATAGTTTGGCATTTTGATAAACAGAGGAGATAGGCTGCGTTCAAGCTCGATGCCCACACCGGTATCCGGAAGCTCAGAATCCTGTGCTACTTCTTCGTCTTTTAACAGCTTAAATAGAGGCTCTACCTCTATGTTATCTAATAGAAGATATTCAGCTAATCTCTGCTTTCCTTTCTCCACTTTAGGCCAAGGTGTGTTCAAGGTATGGTTGCTTAAGCTATGTGTACCAGGGGAAACTTCATTCATTTTATCTAGGATGTTGTTATAGTGGAACAATTGATGGCTATCCCCAATGACAATATTATAACCGCCATAGCTTTCTCTACTTTTCTTCAATTCCTCGATAAAGTCTAGTGGTTCTTGTTGTCCGATTAAAAAGTCTCGAACTATATCTCCGCGTGAAAGGTGACCAGGCTTAAGCTGTGGATCACGAAAGTTTGTCAATGCAGCAAAACGACCAGCTTTAGAAACTCCAAGCCATGTACCCATTTGCAGTAAATCACGTCCTGCCAGTATAGTTGGATGATCTTCCCAAAAATGAGCCGGCTCAGTTGGGCGTTCATAAAATTCATCGCGATTGGCAACAACTATGAGGGGATAGTTAGGATGCACTTGAAATTGAAAATTAACAAGACACATAATGATTGCTCCTTTTTATACTAGTTTGTCAGATGATAACAGAAACTCTACTCTTACCTTATTATATCAACTCAAATTTAACGAGTGTCTGCTTTTATTAATGAAAAGTGGTAGGATAAAATGGAATAAATGATTTAATGGAGATGAAAGATATTGAGTAATACACATATTTTTTCTAAACGAGAAGAGTTGGCAAATGCAATCATACATGGCGTTGGTACGCTTCTTAGTATAGCAGCACTTGTTATTTTGATTGTTTCATCCGTCAAGTATGGGGATGCATGGCATGTGGTGAGCTTCACACTGTTTGGAGCATCCATGGTGCTATTGTTTACGTCGTCGACCCTCGTACATGCTTTTCCGGCAGGGAGAGCTAAAGACTTTTTTGAAATCATGGACCACTCTTCTATTTATTATCTGATAGCAGGCTCCTACACACCACTTCTATTTATAGTAGTAAAAGGGCCGCTTGGTTGGACGTTGTTTGGTATCATGTGGGGGCTAGCGATAGCAGGTACTGTGTTCAAAGCCTATTTTGTTAAGCGTTTTTTACATACCTCCACGATTCTATATGTAGTGATGGGCTGGCTAATAGTATTTGCATGGAAGCCCTTAATCACGAACATGTCTACAGAGGGCCTTGTTTTACTAGCACTTGGTGGCTTGCTATATACCGGAGGAGCAGTCTTTTACGTGTGGAGAGGCTTTCCATATCATCACGCAGTATGGCATGTATTTGTTCTTGTAGCTGCTATTTTAGTTTTCTTCGCTATCATGACACTATTGCCTATACCTGCATAACCAAGGAGGAAATCGTATGTATGACCCAACTGTCTTCGAAAATGTAAAGGTAGCATTTGAAAATCATGTATATGATTTAGACAATATAGAACGTAAAATAAATATAATTAACCGAACAGACCGGATGGACTTCTCTATTATAAAAAGAGATTTCTCTATTGAGTTTGTCCTATCCGATAAACCCGCAGTCTCGGCTGAAATTATAATAGAAGCTTCTTTGGAGGAGCTTGCCGCTGAAATTTTGGAGATTCCGGGAAAGAATCCTGGCTGTACACTTCAGTTAAAATTTCAAAAAGATGTAATGGATGTTCCTTCTGAATGTAAAAACATTGAGTTAGCTTTAAAGCAAATATGGGAAGGTGACATAACAATCACGCAGCATGTAAGTTTTGAATACGGATACTTAGAGCAAAACTACGTAAATACAACTTTGCTAAGCTTCCAGCAAAAAATCAATGAGGATAACATGAGTGAAATAGAGGACTTCCTCGCTAGTGTAATCGAATCGATGGAACTTCTTCATGATATTTAATGAGTCTGTAGTATATATTGCAGGCTCTTTATAGAAAAAGATTAAAGCAGCGGAAAGTAATGTTGTTACTTTTCAGTTGCTTCTTTTATTTAATAAGTAGTCTAGATAGATTGGAGAAGGCGCAGGCTGGATAAACAAATATTCACAAACGGTTAGATGATAGACTAATCTATTTATAGAAGGAAAGTAATTTGAGATGTAGTGGATACACTTATTACAAATATAGAAAACCCTTTGTTAATGCTAACTTTGCGCAGGTAATAAAGCTCTACTAAAATCTTTTTAAAAAAGTTTTTAAAAAGTGTTGACTTATAATATAAACGAGAGTAATATAGTAGAAGTCGCCAAGAGGTAAACAAGTTTGGCTGACACAATGAACATTGAAAACTGAACATGCAAAACGTTAAGACATACAGCATCAACAAGCTTCGGCTTGATTGACGC
>JBEMAY010000042.1:0-26928 GCA_040274765.1 Psychrobacillus sp. | reverse complement strand
GGTGGATAACCGGAACCACGATTTGGGGAATAGTAACGATGAACTTAGTTGTATGGTTGTTTTCTCGTAATGTGTAATACGTTTTGGCATGTCTTTACGAATGGAAATTGGAGGGCGGTAAGATCTTGAAAACACTGAGGGTTGTCTTAGTAGTGATAACTTTTTGTCTTGCAATGTACGTACTGCTAACTAATAATTATCGGTTCATGCCGTATATGTTATTATTCTTAGGATCATCTGGGATAGTAATGGGGGTTTCTGAACTAAAGGTCGGACGAAAAACCAGTGCAATATTATCTTTTCTTGCCTCGGTATTTGCTCTTTTTGTTAGCATCTATATATTTGATACTTTTAGCTAATACCATTAAAACAAGCCGTAAAACATTAAAGTACCAATCACCATTGCTATAGGGGATGAATCTCGCTCATCAGAGTAAAGTGATAGGAGCGAAAAACTGCCATATCTCATCTGCAGCTTTCCCAATAGTTCTCCAAACGAAAAAGCTGTTATATCATCCTCGAAGGATAATATAACAGCTTTCTTATCTTATTCAGCATTAGAAATGAATTTGACTAGTGATTCCACAGCTTCCTCTTCATCAGAGCCTTCAGCACTCAAAGTAACAGTAGCTCCCTTGCCAATCGCAAGGCTCATGATTCCCATAATACTTTTAGCGTTTACCTTTTTGTCATCTTTTTCAAGAAACACATCTGCTATAAAACGATTCGCTGCTTGTACGAATAAAGCTGCTTGTCTCGCTTGTAGTCCTGATTGTAATTTTACTTCGACCTGTTGTTCCGCCATAATCCTTAGCCCCATTTCTTTAAATTGATTCGCCTCTTCTTAAAGCATCTGCTATTTCATCCAGCTTACGCAAGCGATGGTTAACACCTGATTTACTTACAGTTCCAGTGGATACCATGTCGCCTAGCTCCTTTAGGGTTACATCCTGATACTCGACACGAAGACGGGCAATTTCTCGAAGCTTCTCAGGCAACTGGTCTAGCCCGATTGCATTATCGATAAAACGGATGTTATCCACTTGTCGGATTGCTGCACTAATGGTTTTATTCAGATTGGCCGTTTCACAATTGACCAAGCGATTAACACTGTTCCGCATGTCTCGGATGATTCGTACATCCTCAAATTTTAAGAGGGCACGATGTGCTCCAGCGATGCTTAAAAAGTCAGAAATTTTTTCTGCTTCCTTTAAATATGCCACAAAACCTTTTTTACGTTCAATGGTTTTTGCATTTAATTCATAAAAGTTCATTAAATCGACTAATGCGTCACTATGTGTTTTATATAAAGAGTAAATTTCTAAATGGTAAGAGGAAGTTTCTGGATTATTGACAGAGCCTCCTGCTAAGAATGCACCTCTTAGATAAGCTCGCTTACAGCAGTTCTTTTTGACAAGCTCTTGTGAGATCGAGTGTTCAAATTGGAAGCCTTCCTTCAAGATCATTAAGTCTTCTAATAATCTCTTAGACCCTTCTCTTACCCGGCAAATATAGACGTTATTCTTTTTTAGACGCATCTTTTTACGCACAAGCACTTCCACGTTCAGCTGATATAAAGTTTTGATCAACGTGTAAAGTCTTCTGGCAATTGCTGCGTTTTCGGTTTGGACATCTAAGCTCAGCATTTTGTTGCTAAAAGAAAGAGCTCCATTCATGCGAATGAGCGCAGAAAGCTCTGCCTTTGCACAGCAAGGCTCTGATTCCTCCTGTGTCATCTCTTTTTTTGTTTCAGAAGCAAACGACATATAACGTTTCCCCCTTTCTTGCAGAGCCTCTCTATTGGTTAGATCCTTTTTGGCCTGCATATTCGTAAAGCCATTCCGCTACTTTGATCGCATCATGACGTACTGCGCCGTTATATACGATGGAAATGTCTTTCTTAACGATTTCTATGTCTAGTGTTTCTAATTTTTCTATATCAATTTTAACGGGAGAAGCTTTCTCCTGCTTATATAAATACTGAACATTTTCAGGAATTTCCTCATTACTTATTAACAAAGAGTCTAAAAAGTTGACACCTACGTGGTCGATCAATGCTTCTACATGATCATATGCAGTGTAGTTATTCGTTTCTCCAGCTTGTGTCATTAGATTGCAAATGTATACTTTTTTAGCTTTCGAGCGAATGACTGCCTTACGGATATCCTTGACTAAGAGATTTGGCAATATACTAGTATAAAGGCTACCTGGTCCGATTGCTATAATATCAGCTTGTCGGATAAGATTAATTGCTTCTGGTAATGGCTTTACATCATTTGGGGTAATAAATACCTTTTCTATCTTTTTCCCATAGTCCGGTATTTTAGATTCCCCTGTAACAATGGTTTTATCCTCAAATTGCGCATGGAGCGTGACTAGCTGATTGGCAGCAGGTAGCACTTTTCCATGAATATTTAAAACTCGGCTCATTTCCGTAATGGCATGGGCAAAATCCCCAGTAATCGAGGTTAAGGCTGTAATCATTAGATTGCCTAAGGAATGTCCCTCTAGTTCAGTTGAATTAGTGAAGCGAAACTGAAACATTTCTTCTACTAGCGGCTCTACCTCTGATAAAGCTGCTAAGACATTACGTATGTCACCGGGTGGTGGAATATCATAATCATCTCTTAATCTACCAGAGCTCCCTCCGTCATCTGCAACTGTAACAATCGCAGTAATGTCTAACGGGAGTTTCTTTAGTCCTCGAAGCAAGGTAGATAAGCCGGTACCACCGCCTAAGATGACTATTTTTTTACGGTGTTTTGTACGACCCATTAAGTCATTCCTTCCTTATAGTAACATCTCTATGAGTGATTACTGTTTCATCGTCTTCCTTAAAAACCTTGCCGAAATATTCTGCTAGCGTTACAGAACGGTGCTGACCGCCCGTACAGCCAAAGGCAATCACAAGCTGCGTCTTGCCCTCTCGCTTATATTGAGGAATCATAAATGCAAATAAGTCTTTTAGCTTTTCTATTAGCGTTTTCGTATCTGCCCATTTTAAAACATAGCTAGAAACCTCTTCATTTAATCCAGATTTTAAGCGAAGCTCCTCAATATAATACGGGTTTGGAAGAAAACGAACGTCAAATACCAAATCAGCATCGATCGGAATTCCGTGTTTAAATCCAAAGGACATCACGTTCACCGTAAAGACCTGGCTTCCATTCGTAGAAAATTCCTCTTGAATTTTTTCTCGAAGCTCACGGGGCTTCATCTTGGATGTATTATAAATAACTTGAGCTCTGCCTTTTAAGTCAGAAAGAAGCTCTCTTTCTTTTTTTATACCTTCTAAAGGTAATCCTGCATTCGCTAAAGGATGTGATCGTCTAGTTTCCTTATATCTGCGGACAAGAACCTCGTCCTGTGCATCCAAAAATAATACCTTTGGAGTAACAGCGGTTGCTTCCTGTAGCTGGTTTACTGAGTCTACGAGTGAATGAAACATTTTACCTCCACGCAAATCCATTACTGCAGCTATATTCCGTGGTTGCTGGTTAGACTCGATCATTAGCTTGATAAATGTGCTTAGGAGCTCAGGAGGAAGATTATCTATGCAATAATAGCCTAGATCTTCAAAGCTTTGGATAGCTACTGTTTTTCCTGCTCCCGACATCCCAGTAATAATTACTACTTCTGTTTCAGGCTTCTGCTGAATTTCCACTGTCTATTTATCCTCCCATGATCGTTGTATAGTTTCACTGATTAATTCGAAATCTGGAGTATATACAAAGGTACCGTATTGCATTCCTTTTTCTCTGACAGCAAACAACAGATTCGTTCTGTCTCCCTCTGCCATTGGTAAATGCTCCAATTCTTCCACAGGGTGCCATTCTAGCACGCCTTCTTTTGTTTCTTTATATGGAGTACCTTCTATATCTGTTCCTATAAAGGTGAATAACATCCATTCGTCCAGACGTTTACCATCCTCTTCAATGACCATTGTATAGATCCCCTTTAAATGAGGGTTAACCGGTACAGTGTTCGTTTCTTCCGTAAATTCTCGTACCGCAGAAACAAGGATGGATTCACCCTCCTCCATTTTTCCGCCTGGTGCAACATACCAGTTTCTACGTGGTTTTTTTAATAACAGAACTTTATCATCTTTACAAATAAGTAAGTTAGCGATTCTTTGCACGTATGGTCACTCCATCTGTCTGTAGTTACCTTATATTATACATGAATTTGCACAAAAAGAGGCTGCTTCACGATTTAAATCGCAAAACAGCCTGTTCAAATCTTGCATATATAAAAAGGGGGTCAATTTATATACCTTACTATACACTTTATATATTTCAGAACAGTTACAGTTCAATTAAGATAAAATTAAATTAAATATTTGATGTGTTTTTATCTTTTAAATGCTCAATATAGTGCTGAGCTGATAAAGCTGCTACACTGCCATCCCCTGTTGCTGTGACAATTTGACGAAGCATTTTATCACGAACGTCTCCTGCCCCAAAGATACCAGGTACTGCTGTTTCCATTTTTTCGTTTGTCACGATATACCCATTTTCATTTAAGATGCCAAGGCTTGCAAATGGTTTTGTAAGTGGTAGCATACCAACATATACGAATACGCCGTCTGTTGAAAATTCTTTCTCAGAACCATCTACTGTGGATACTAACGTAACGCTAGAAACCTTACCGTCAGTTCCGTGTATTTCTTTCAATGTTGTATTCCAAATAAAATCGATTTTTTCGTTAGCAAAAGCTCGATCTTGTAGAATTTTTTGAGCGCGAAGCTTATCTCTACGATGTACAATCGTCACTTTGTTTGCAAACTTAGTTAAGAAAGCACCCTCTTCAACCGCAGAGTCTCCACCTCCAACTACTACTAGGTCCTTCCCTTTAAAGAAGGCACCATCACAAACTGCACAATAGCTTACTCCACGTCCGCCAAGCTCTGTTTCGCCGGGAATACCCATTTTTTTGTATTCGGCTCCTGAGGAGATGATAACAGCTAATGCTTTATATTCTTTACCGCTTACCTTTACAGTTTTATAGTCTCCGTTATCGACTACTTCGGAAACGTCACCATATGCATATTCTGCACCAAATTTTTTCGCATGATCGAACATTTTAGTTGAAAGCTCAGGTCCTAAGATTGTTTCAAATCCTGGGTAGTTTTCTACCTCTTCTGTATTAGCCATTTGGCCACCTGGAATTCCACGTTCAATCATTAAAGTGGAAAGGTTTGCACGGGAAGTATATACAGCTGCAGTCATACCTGCTGGGCCCGCCCCTATTATAATCACGTCATAAATTTTATCAGTTGTCATCCCTAATTCCTCCTACGTACTACATACCAACAATCTACCCAATTTTAAATCCTTCATCAACTAATATGCTTATGAGTCAGAGAAAGGTAAAAATTGGATCAGCTCATTGACATATTTGGTGAGCGTTGCTGTAGTGATTCCGTATTGCTCCGCATATTGTTTTTTCGTCACATTTTTCAGTCGTGAGGATACGAACATATACTCCGTCGCTGCTGCTAAAGCACGCGGATTTTTAAATCCATATCCTTTTTCAAGCGCACGCTCGACTAGCACAAACCACATTTGTAGTAACAGCGTCTCCGTCTGCTCCAATGGCTTGTTGTTGTCATAAAGCAAATCCGTAGCAGCAATAGCTCTTAAAAATGCTTTTTCTGCAGGTGATTTCTCATCGAATTTATGCCCTAGAGAATTAGCTAAAAACAATTTCTCCATTGTTGATAACTCCTCTACTACAATCCACTTAGGGTGGGCAATAATTTCCTGGCGATGACGAGATTTCCCTAATAGATAAAAACCAAAAATACGTTCACTAATATTTTTGTTTTCTAGCTTTTCTAATATTAAATTCTTTTGTTCTTCACTATTTGGCTCTACTAGCTCTTTCATTTGTGGGAGCCAAGGCTCGAAACCCGCTTTTTCGGGATCCAGCTTTAAAAGCGCTTTCCAGGCATTACGTGCCACTTCCTCATGTCCTGCAAAATAAGCAGAATGCGAAAGCCAAAAATAAAACCCTGGATCAGCTTCAAATCCTTTTCGTTGAATGCTTCTCAACCATTTAAAGGCTTGTTCATACTTTCCAATTAGCGCAAACGTTGCACCCAGCTTATAGCGATGCTCGATAAAGTACGGATTTATTTTGGAAAGAAGAGCAGTAATTTCTTCTAGCTCCTCGGTGTTCTTTTCATAGTAATGAATAACAGCCAGATTACATAAAGCATGTATATTCCCTTGGTTTTCTCTTAACACCTGGTGGAGCAATGCTTTCGCCTGTTCTTCCTCGCCAATATAAAAATAAGCAAGCGCTAAATTATTGAACGCTGCCCAAAAATCCGGATGATCGGCAATGATTGACTCCAGTAGCTCAACTGCTTCTACGAATTTACCCTGCTCCATAAAACGACGAGCTTTTTCTTGCTGGAAAAGCGCCTCACTTGAGGGAGTATCCAGCTGAAGGCTGACGATATCCTCCTGCTCGGTAAAGTCAATTATTTCCATTGCCTCCTCCATATATTCGCCGTTAACTACTTTCTCTAAATAGATTTTGGCAAAGCGGTTTGCCTCTATAAAGTTTCCCAAATGGGCGTTAACCTCAGCTAAAAAGAAAATGATATCTCCTTCGTCTGGATCGAGGGAATAGGCGCTTCTCAAAAGCTCATGAGCATAATCGTAGTTATCGAATTCCATTTGTATAATTGCGTATTGCAATAGTATCATCGGGTCGTCCGGACTTAAATCAGTGGCTCTCTTTAAATATTTCTTAGCTTTTGGTAATTCATCCTTTTGAAGCTCATCTAGTGCTTTTTTATAGTAATATTCGCCAGTCGGCAAAAATGAAATTATATTTTCTTTTTCTAGTTTCTTACGTTTTTTTTTATTCAATATACTCCTCCGAAAAATAATAAGGAACGTTACGGAAACGCTCCTTATTAGTATATTTTCAGTATATCATAAAGTTTTATTTTTTATCTGCTTTCGCTTCATGTCTTTTTTGTAACACTTGTAACAAATCATAATAGCTTACGTTTTGATTTTGCAATAAAACAAGTAAGTGATAGATGAGATCCGCTGCTTCCCATTTCAGTTCCTCTGCATCATTATTTTTGGAGGCAATAATCACCTCTGATGCTTCCTCACCAACCTTTTTGCAAATTTTATCTACACCCTTTTCAAATAGGTAAGTCGTGTAAGCTCCCTCTGGCATCGTTTGCTGACGTTCTTCAATCGTTTTTATCAAATTCGTAAGTACATTATAGCCAGATGCCTCCTCGAATTTCTCTAAGCTCTTATGGAAGCATGTCTCTTCTCCTGTGTGACAAGCCGGTCCACTAGGCAGCACTTCCAGTACGAGTGCATCGGAGTCACAGTCCGTTTGAATCGATACGACACGCTGGG
The DNA here is from genome assembly GCA_040274765.1 of Psychrobacillus sp. Classification (GTDB taxonomy): domain Bacteria; phylum Bacillota; class Bacilli; order Bacillales_A; family Planococcaceae; genus Psychrobacillus. Next base: position 19,534 of record JBEMAY010000042.1, on the reverse strand, counting down.
TATTTCCAGACGTTTCTCCCTTGTGCCATAGCTCTTGTCTGCTACGGCTAAAGAACCATGCTTCTTTCGTCTCGACCGTTTTTTCATATGCCTCTTCATTCATATATGCAAGCGTTAAAACCTCTCTTGTAACGGCATGCTGTACAATTACTGGGATTAGTCCTTTATCGTCAAATGTTAATGTAGCCATGTTATTACTCCCCTTCAAGGCCTGCTCACTCATTTATAGTTTGTAGTGCCTCTTTTAATGTAAAACGATTGTTGTATAATGCTTTTCCAATGATTACTCCGCTAACGCTAGAAACTTTAGCAAGTTCTGCAACTGCCTCAATGTCTTCTAAGGAGCTGATTCCTCCTGATACAATAATCGACAATCCTGTAGCTTCTGCTAGCTCTTTGTTCGCCTTTAAGTTTGGACCTTGCAATGTACCATCAGTCGCAATATCTGTAAAAATAACATGTTTCGCACCTTTAGAGGCAAAGTATTGCCCTACTTCAATGGCAGACTGGCTAGACGTTTCTAGCCAGCCATGTGTTGCTACCATTCCATCCTTTGCATCTAAGCCTATGACAATTCGGTCTCCACCGTACTCCTCAATCAGTTCGGCAACAAGCTCGGGCTTTGAAATAGCTAGGCTACCTATGATGACACGATTGACCCCGTGATCAAGATAATAGCTCACATCCTCGCTGGATCGTATTCCTCCGCCTATTTGAACGTTAACCGGTAGCTCTTTCGCAATGCGAATGACTTCCTTGGCATGAATCTTTTCGCCATCCTTTGCTCCGTCTAGATCGACCAAATGAATCCAGGTAGCTCCTTCATCGACAAACTTTTTTGCCATATCAAATGGAGAATCTCCATATATAGTTTCTTGTTCATAATCCCCTTGATACAGGCGTACACATTTACCGCCCTTCATATCGATCGCAGGATATACTTGTATTGCGCTCATGAAATTCCTCCTTATGTAAGTAGACCCTTAGTAGAAGGAACACCCTTCACACGATCATCTATTGTAATGGCATCGTCGATTGCTCGAGCAAGTGCCTTGAAGATTGCCTCAATCATATGGTGCGTGTTCGCTCCGTAATGTACGATGACATGGACGTTCATACGAGCTTCCAGCGCGAATTTCCATAGGAATTCATGGACTAGCTCCGTATCAAATGTTCCTACCTTTTGCGTTGGAAACTGAGCTCTAAATTCTAAATGAGGTCTATTCGAAATATCAATCACAACCTGGGCTAATACATCATCCATCGGCACGAAAGCATTCCCGTATCGTTTAATACTCTTTTTATCTCCTAGCGCCTCTTTTACAGCCTGGCCGAGTACGATTCCAATATCTTCTGTCGTGTGGTGGTCATCGATATGCGTATCACCGTTTGCTTTGATCGTCGCATCGAACAGGCCATGCTTTGTAAACAAATCCAGCATGTGGTCCATAAAAGGAACGCCTGTCTCAATATCCGCCTTGCCCTCTCCGTCTAGATTAATATCTACGTAAACCTTTGTTTCGTTGGTCATTCTATCTATTTTAGCGATTCGATTTGGTTTCATTTGTTATTCCCCTTCTCCCAGCTTCTTGATTCGACAGAGCGAGCGTGTCCCTCTAATTGCTCAAGTCTAGCTAAACGAGCAATTTTCGGATATTGCTCCTGCCACATTTCCTCCGAATAATACACGACACTTGTTTTTTTCACAAAATCATCTACGTTTAAACCACTCGAAAACCGTGCTGTACTATTTGTTGGAAGCACATGGTTCGTTCCTGCGAAATAGTCACCCACCGGCTCACTACTGTAGCGACCGATGAAAATAGCTCCTGCATGCTTGATCTGCTCACTCAGTTCATGTGCATTTTCCGTAATAATCTCTAAATGCTCAGGAGCAAGTTCATTAGTTGCCTTGACTGCCTCCTGTAGCGATTGGGCCAAGAAGATACGACCGTAGTTTTCTATTGAAGCTCGAGCAATCTTCTCTCTCGGCAGGTGTTGAAGCTGCTTTTCAACCTCCTGTGCGACCTCTTCTGCTAAACGTTCACTAGTGGTAATTAAAACAGAGCTCGCAAAGGCGTCATGCTCTGCCTGTGCCAATAAATCGGCTGCTACCTCATCTGCATAGGCAGTATCATCGGCAATAATCGCTATTTCACTTGGCCCGGCAATCATATCGATTGCCACCTTGCCAAACACTTCCCGTTTCGCAAGGGCTACATAGCTGTTACCTGGTCCTGTTATTTTATCCACAGGTTGAATGGATTCTGTTCCGTAAGCTAGCGCCGCAATTGCTTGAGCGCCACCTACCTTGTAGATTTCAGTAACTCCAGCTATTTTTGCTGCGACTAGAACCGAAGCAGGAAGTCTACCATCCTTAGAAGGGGGTGATACGATTACTACTCGAGTTACTCCTGCAACAATCGCTGGAATAGCATTCATGAGTACGGACGATGGATATGCTGCAGTACCACCTGGCACATATAGACCTACGGCATCTAGCGGTGAGATTCTATATTGGATATACGAGGTTTTATCTAAACCCAATTCAATATTTTGTCTAGCCTGCTTCTCATGAAATGTACGAATATTATTTGCTGCTTCCTTCAAATCCTCTATTAGCTGAGGATCAAAGCCGATGAATGCCTCCTCCATCTCTTCCTCTGAGACCCGCAGGCTTGAAAGCTTAACTCCATCCCACTTTTCTGTATAGGCGAGCAACGCTTTGTCTCCATTTGCTTGTACCTCTGAAATAACCTCTCGAACGGTTGTGAGGTGAGTCATATTAGCCTGCTCCACAGAGCGCTGTAATGTGATGCTATCTGTAAGCTTCTCTATTTTCATCATGGTATTCCCTACCTTTTTTGAAGTTCTTTATTTAGCTTGGCGACGAACTCTCGAATCCGCTCACTTTTTACACGATAGCTTACAGGATTCACGATTAATCGAGAGGATATGTCCACGATTCTTTCGTATTCCACTAAGCCGTTTTCTTTTAGCGTTTGTCCTGTCGACACGATATCCACGATACGGTCGGCTAGGCCAATCATTGAAGCCAGCTCTATAGAACCATTCAGCTCGATGATTTCCACCTGCTCCCCTTTTTCCTTATAGAAATTAGTAGCTATTGTTGGATATTTAGTTGCAACACGAGGGGCGATCTCATTCATCACCGTATTCGGCAGCCCCGCTGTTGCAATATAGCAATTACTAATATGTAAATCTAATAATTCATGCACATCTCGATGCTGCTCCAGTAAAACGTCCTTGCCAGCTATTCCAATATCAGCAACCCCATGCTCCACGTAAACCGGGACATCCATTGGCTTCGCTAAGATGAACTGGATTCGCTCATCCGGCGCTTCTACGATTAGCTTGCGAGAATCGCTAATTTCAGCTGGTAAATTAAAGCCCGCTTCGACAAATAGTTGATAGGCTTCCTCAAAAATACGCCCTTTCGGCATGGCAATCGTTAATTCATTCACCTGCAAAACCACCTTCTACTACCTTAATTACTTCCTGAAAGCTATATTGATAGGCCTCTAAATCATGAACACTGTCCTCATATTGAAGCGTTACTCGCTCCCCTATGCTACGTCTCGCCTCTGCTAAAACATTAGCTTTTAGGAAGGAGCCTTTATCAAATAAAATAAGTGTATGTTTTTCATCTTTCTCTCTTTTAGGGAGAACCTCTAGCAGCCGATCTACTCTCAATCCAAAGCCGGTTGCCCCTACATTTTGTTCAAATTGCTTAAATAGCTCATCATACCTTCCACCATTCCCAAGAGGAAAGCCACTGCCAGCAGCATGAATTTCAAACAGCATTCCTGTGTAATAGCTCATATGGCTTGCTAACGAAAAGTCGAAGGAATAAATAGATGGATCGCTCAGCTGAAGCTCTAATAGCTGTTGGAGCTGTTTAATCTGATCCACTAAATATTGCTGCTCGTTTGTCAAAAGCTGTCTAAAATCTTCCACGGTCTTCGCCGCCATCGTATGATCGACCAGCCTAGTCAAATTTTCTTTTTGAGTACTTGATAGCTCCAAGGTATCCAGCATTTTCATAAATCCTACAAAATTCTTTTCGACTAAAAGCATTCTTAGCGTTTCTACCTGCTCCGACTTGTTTGTATTATTTGAAAGAATAGCTGTCAAAAGCCCAGCGTGACCAATCGTAATTTGAAAATTATCGACGCCTAACGCTTTAATGAGCTCCACAGCCGTATATATAATTTCACTGTCTCCGTAAGGACTAAAATCACCAATCAGCTCTAACCCCAGCTGCTCAAATTCCGCTGGTCTTCCACCCTCCCGCTGCTGCGCACGAAAGACATTGGCATAATACGCTAGGCGAAGCGGATTCTTTTCTTTTAATAGCTTGGATGCTGCTATTCTAGCAATAGGAGTCGTCATATCAGGTCGTAAAACGAGCATCTCTCCTTGGTTATCCACCAATTTAAATAACGAGGACTCATCAATTGCTGACGCCTTCCCAATCGTCTCAAAATACTCAACTGATGGCGTTTTGATAAAATCATAGCCTTTGTTGCGAATAAAATCTCTCGCTACGGATCGTATGTACTCTTTTTGCTCATTAACCTCTGGAAATGAGTCTCGCATTCCAAGTGGCTTCTCAAACATTTGAATTTTACTCATCGTTTCACCCCTAATTCACTTCACTGTAGTAGAGTGCTAATATAATAAATTAAATAAATTTTATACTATTTCAGACTATTCGTCAACTTGATAAGCTCATAGATTTCAGAGGACTTTGAATGAAAAAACTCCCCGCAGTATATCCAGCGTTTGGATAAGGCTTTCGACTTTCGCACAACACTTCACTCGTTTGGTGCAGCACTTATAGAATTCCCGCAACACTTCGCACGTTTGGCGCAACACTTTTGGAATTCCCGCAACACTTCTACTCGTTTCCGCAACACTTTAATTTAGCGCAACACTTCACTCGGTTTCCGCAACACTTTTGAATTTGGCGCAACACTTTTGAATTTCGCGCAACATTTCACCCGTTTCTGCAACACTTTAATTTTGCGCAACGTTTAACCCATTATCCGCAACACTTTTGATTTTCCCGCAACACTTCACTCATTTTCTGCAACACTTTGGAATTTCGCGCAACACTTCTACTCGTTTCTGCAACACTTTAATTTGACGCAACACTTCTACCCGTTTCTGCAACACTTTAATTTCGCGCAACACTTCACTCGGTTTCCGCAACACTTCGCACGTTTGGCGCAACACTTCACTCGGTTTCCGCAACACTTTTGAATTTCGCGCAACACTTCACTCGTTTTCTGCAACACTTTAATTTCGCGCAACACTTCTACCAGCTTCCGCAACACTTTGCCGCGTCTCCAAATATTTTTACTCACCCTCAGGATTTCTTGGAACCTGGGCTATTCACAACCGTATTAAAGTAAAGTCTCAGTTTAGGTTGCGTGATCTATATTTTTAATTTGCAGGAGGGAAACAATATGATAGGCGAAATCTTTATCGTACTAGTCTTTATGATACCGCTTTATGCCTTCTTTATTTGGACATATAACTTTCCTAGGGAAAGCTTTTTGTGGGGGAAACGCTGGATGTACGAAGAAGAACCTGAGGTTTCTCCAAAAGTTATTCGCTATATGAAGTTTGTTTCCATTTTGGCTATGATTGGTACACCTATTGTTTTTATAAGATTTTTTTCAACACAGCCAGTTTTTAGTCTTTTACTAATTATTTTAATAGCTGTTTTTTTAGCTGGTATAATCATAATTTTTACAAGAGAATAGCTAAGAGCGCACAAAAAAACAGTTCCAATCTTACACGAAGTAAAATTGGAACTGTTTTTTATGATGCGGCCGGCTTTACCCTGCACCCTTATTTGTTTAAATATATCTTACTATTTGCTCAAGAGGAAGACGTGAAGATCCATAAGCCGGGGCTGCTGCTTCACCAATGGCAATAAGTAAAATAGGGATTTCATTTTGAGGTAAATTAAATTTTTCCGCAAATTTCACTTTATCAAAGCCGCCCATTGGCACTGTGTCGTAGCCCATGTCCTTCGCTAATAGCATAATCTGCATAGATATAAGTCCCGCATCAAAATGAACAATATTTTTCATCACTTCTTTAGGAAGATTTCCGTATAAAGAAAGTGAGCTTTCAATCATAAAATTAGCTATCTCTCTACTCATATAGCCCTTTTCAAAATTAGTATTATAAATTTTTTCTGTGTTTTTGTACATTTCTAGGTCACCAAGTACAGCGATAATAGCCGATGATGTCTCTACTTGTTCTTGATTATTAGCGATTGGTCGTAATTCCTTTTTAACCTGCTGGTCCTCGATAACTATAAAGCGCCATGGCTGCATATTACTTGAGGAAGGTGCAGTAATTGCTTTTTGTAACAAAGTTTGTAGGTCCTCATGTGGAATAACAACATTTTCTTTATATTTACGAACTGATTTTCTTTCATGAATCAATTGGTCTATTGTTGTATGTGTTTTTTGCATATAAAAAACTCCTTTTCAAATTTAAATGATTTTTTAGTTCGTGTTATCAATCAGTTTCTTGACTAATATCTGAAGCTGTTGAATCTCCTGATCGGTAAATCCATTAAATAATTCGTCAATAAATTCATTTTTACCTAAATCACAGTCATCCAAAGTAGCGATACCAGTGTCCGTGATTTGAACTATTACTTCTCTATTATTTTGCTGATTCCGATTGCGAACGACAAAGTTTTTTTGTTCTAATATTTTCAAGTGCCTTGTAATAGCCCCTTGATCAATTTTTAACGTTTGTTGGAGCTCATTTTGAGAAAGCTTTGCTCGTTCAAATATGGTGTTAAGCATTTCATATCTAGTTAGACTAATACCTGTCTTCTTTTCAAAGTTTTGAGCTATGCGCCTATCCAAACTTTTCAGCATGAGTAAAGTTTGTTTTATTTCTTTAAAGGACTTAGCCATTGTTCCCCCTCCTAGCTGCATCAACACTTGACTAGTCAACCGTTGATTCGTCAATTATAATTTATTAAAATAATTAATCAAGTATTTTGTTTCATAATAAAAAAACTGCACAATCCTGTTAGGTTGTGCAGTTAGTATTCTATCCTTTATTTTGCGTTGCGCTCTAGCATTTCTTCCTTTGTATAGATAATGCGCATCGGATTGCCTCCAACAAAGCAGCCCTCTGGTACATCTGCATTTACTAAGGTTGCCGCAGAAATAATGGCATCGTCACCGATTGTTACTCCAGGCAAAATAGTAGAATTCGCTCCTATTAAAACACGATCTCCGATAATAACATCACCAATTCGGTATTCATCGATTAAATATTCATGTGCTAAAATCGTTGTGTTATAGCCGATAATCGTATTGTCCCCCACTTTAATCCTTTCAGGGAACATCACATCGACCATGACCATTAAAGCAAAGGAGGTTTCTTTGCCGACCTCCATACGTAGAAAGGTACGGTAAAAAAAGTTTTTCCAGCTTAAGAAAGGAGAATATCTAGCAGCTTGAATAAAAATAAAGTTTTTCATAACCTTCCAAAAAGGGACGGTATCGTATACATGCCACAGGGAATTAGCTCCTTTTACGGGAAATCTCTCTGTTTTCCTCATAGCAGCTGCCCTTTTTTAATAGAAAGTAAGTCATTTATATGATGAAGCATGTACGTTGGATTGTAAGTTGATAAGAAATCCTCACCTTTTATGGACCAAGCAACTCCAGCAGTGTCCACTCCGGCATTCTGTCCGCCCACTATATCATGAAAATTATCTCCTATCATAAGGGCATCCTCTTTAGCAATGTTCAAGCGTCCCAATGCAAGTAGTATTGGTTCTGGATCTGGCTTTGTCCGAGAAACATCTTCCAATCCAACAATTGTGTCAAATAATGACTGACACCCCATCAGCTGAAGTCCTCTATCAATCATTTCTCTTCTTTTAGTCGAAACGATTGCTAGCTTATAGCCGTCATTCTTTAATTTATGGAGCGTTTCGACAACCCCATCGAATGGTGCAACCATTTGGTCATGATGTTCCAAGTTCCATTCTCTATATGACAAAATGAGCGAATCAGTTTGCGTAGGATCAATCGCTTCACAGGTTTCCCGGAGAGATGGTCCTAGAAATGGAATGACTGATTCTCTATCATATTTCCTAGGAAATTTATCTCCTAAAATATGTAAGTAACTTTCGATTATCAGCTCATTGGTATCCAATAATGTACCATCAAAATCAAAAAGCAAAGCCTTGTATGTTACTTCGTTCATGTCGTAAGCACTTCCTTGGTTTTTTTCTGCTCTGATTTACGCCAAATATAAGCGACAATAATCGTCAAGACAAAAGCTGTGATTAGTCGAATGAGCAAGAGTGGTAAAATCGGAATTCCTAATGGAACAAAAATCAACGTATCCTCGACGACCGCATGACAGGCTACTAGGAAGATAAAGGCTAATGTTGCATCTTTCTTACTCACACCGTCCTCCTGAACTGCCTGAATCATTACTCCGGCTCCGTAAGCTAGGCCGATAACAAGACCAGCCACTAGTGTCATAGATGCATTAGGCTGCACTCCAATTACTTTTGTAAAAGGCGCAAGCTTATCTGAAAACTTTTGTAAATAGTTTCGATCTTTTAAGAATTGAATAATCACCATTAGCGGAATGACGATGAGCGCAAGCTGCAGCACACCAAAGGTAGCCTTTTGAAGACCAAGTAATATAATCTCAAACCAGCCATCTGGTACACTTTGCGTAGCTGTAACTACACCATACTTAGCCACTTCGCCTCCGCCCTGCCACACTAGGTTAATAATAACGGCAGAAACGATAGCGAGCCCAAAACGGACGAGTAATACGACCCACAGCTTCACTCCAACCTTTAGTGCAACTCCTGTTTCAATAAAAATATTGTGGGAGAACGATAACATCGTTGCTAATATAAATACTTCTTTTACAGTTAACTCTAAAGACAAAATTCCTGCTATACCTGCATACAGATTTAAGGCATTACCTAAAACAAGAGGAATAGCAGCTTCCCCTCGCAAGCCAATCAAGCCCATAAATGGTTCTATAAATTGTATAATCCACGGCAAAACAGGAGTATATTGCAAAATAACTACGATTAATGTAATTGGAAAGATAACCTTGCTTAACGTCCATGTTGTCTTTAGCCCAGCGGACAATCCCCTTTTAAGAGTTCCCATTTCCATACCCAACCCCATCTTTCTTACTTATCTTGATAACGCACCACTGGCTTAACCATTTTTCTTCTATAAATAAATATAATAACTGCGACTGCAATCGTCACTAGTGAAACTACTTGTGCAGTACGTAAATCTCCTATTAAATAAAGGCTATCCGTACGCATTCCCTCGATAAAGAAACGTCCTACCGAATACCACGTTAAATAGAAAAGGAACATCTCTCCACGGCGAAGGTTTACCTTACGAAGCAGCAATAGAATTATGACACCAATCAGGTTCCAAACAGACTCATAAAGGAACGTCGGGTGATAGTATTTTCCGTCGATATACATTTGCTCTATGATCCAATTAGGAAGGAATAGATTTTCTAAGAAGGTTCTTGTTACCTCTCCTCCATGTGCCTCCTGGTTCATAAAGTTACCCCAACGACCGACTAGCTGGCCGATTAGAATACTTGGGGCTAATATGTCCGTAACCTTCCAAAATGAGCTCTTTCTTTTTTTCGTAAAGAAGTAAGCAGTTAAAAACGATCCAATTAAAGCTCCGTGAATCGCTATGCCGCCCTCCCATATTTTTATAATATTCTCCGGGTGCTGACTATAGATATCCCATTTAAAAATTACATAGTAAATACGTGCACTAATAATAGCGATTGGAACAGCCCAAAGTAGTAAATCAGTTAAATAATCAGGATGAAACCCTCTTTTCACCATTTCACGCTGCCCGACTATAAAAGCAAGCACAATTCCAAACGCAATAATTATTCCGTACCATCTTACTTCTAGCGGCCCTAAGGAAAAAGCGACCGGGTCAATTGCTTGTAGAATATTCATAAAAGCTCCTTTCCGCTATGTATAACATTTAAAATTCGCCATTTTGGCTTATTACATCATCTAGCCGCTTTGCAAAATCCTCCGCTGCATTTACACCCATTCTTTTCAATCGGTGATTCATAGCTGCAACCTCGATGATGACTGCCAAGTTTCGCCCTGGACGGACCGGTACTGTGAGTTTAGTCACTGCAGTGTTGATAATCTCCATCTTCTCTTCCTCGAGACCTAGTCTGTCATAGCTTTTCTTTTCATCCCAGAGTTCTAGCTCGATTACAAGTGTAATTCGCTTATAGCTCCGAATGGCACTAGCGCCAAACAATGTCATAATATCTATTATACCTAACCCACGAATTTCCAAAAGATGCTCTATTAATTTTGGAGCACTTCCTACTAAAGTGTCCTCGCCCTCTTGCCTGATTTCCACGCAATCGTCTGCGACTAATCGGTGGCCCCTCTTCACTAGTTCAAGTGCCGTTTCGCTCTTACCTACACCACTTTTCCCTGTAATCAGGACACCCACTCCGTAAATATCAACCAATACTCCATGGACCGCAGTGGTCGGAGCTAGCATACTTTCCAAATAATTTGTCAGTAAGCTTGAGAATCTAGTGGTCGGCATACTAGTAGTAAGAACAGGGACTGATTTCTCGTTAGATGCTATAATTAACTCATTAGGAACTTCCATGCCATGGGCAACAATAATAACTGGTGTGTCCTGTGCACAAAGCTTCGTCATCCGATCTGTTCTCTCTTTCGGCTTTAGTAATTCAAAAAAAGAAACCTCTGTTTTCCCCAATAGCTGAATTCGATCGGAAGGATAGTGCATAAAGTAACCAGCCATTTCTATACCAGGTCTTGAAATATCACTGATAGAAATGTGTCGTCCAATACCCTCTTGTCCGCTAACTAAGGACAAATTAAATTTCTCTTGTATATCTTTACTCGTCACATGAGACACATTTCCCACTCCTTTAACCTCTGATAAACTTAGTTCTTATTTTAGCATGAATAAACATTTAATTAGTATCCATTTATCTTTTCTCTACCTATTTATTAATTAAAAGGAGGAAGTTTAATGAAGATTATTTTAGATGCAGGTCATGGCCCTAACACCGCAGGAAAAAGAACGCCAGATGGAAAGATGAAGGAATATGAGTTTAACAGCACAGTCACGAGATTAATAAAGAAGGAGCTAGATCGCTTCGGAATAATAGTAATTTTTAGTCATTCTGACGAAAAAGATGTGCCTTTACGCGAACGAACCTCCCTTGCCAACAAATTAAAAGTGCAAGCATTTATCTCCATCCATGCTAATGCTTATGGTTCAAACTGGAACGATGTTAATGGTATAGAAACCTTCACTTACACAAAGCCTTCTGCCGATTCTGTCATACTTGCCAAGCATATTCAGGAATCTCTCTGCACCGCTGTGGAAAGGAAAGATCGAGGGGTTAAAAAGAAGGATCTAGCTGTTTTACGAGATACGAACATGCCAGCTGTTCTAGTGGAATGCGGATTCATGACTAACCAAGAGGAAGCAAGACTACTACAAACGGATGATTACCGTCTAAAATGTGCCACTGGAATTGCAACAGGCATAAAACTTTGGGTTAAAAAGTTTCAATTAGAAGAGGTATAGGGGGTGCTCCCTATACCTCTTTTTTGTTCAGCCTAAGTGCAACTCAGTAATGCTTTTTAAAATTTCTACTTATTGTTAGTTGGTTTCTAACAATAGAGATTAGCAATTGAGCATATGGAAAATTTATCTATACATGGAACCTATATTTACTTAGGTCGTATATAATTAAAAGACAGAGGGAGTGAAAGGTTTGAAGAAACTATTTGTATTAGGATTTTTAGTCAATTTGATTTTAGCTGCCTGTAGTTCATCCACATTAAGCTTTAGTGAAATTGAAAATGTTCCGGATCATGTGCAAGACAAAGTCGATCCCAACTTAACACTTCAATCCATCACCAATGATGCAGAGGGTAAATATATTATTTTTCATTCAAGCGGAAATGTTAAGTCAGACTTAGAAACAAAGGGAGATACTGTCACTATAAAGTTCAATGTAACTAATCTGGATGATGTTGTTAAGCAGCATACCTATTATTTTACATCAGACCCGAAGCATGATGTGTTAGATGTTACATTGAATGGTGAATCAATACCTTTTGATAATGCAACAATTGACTAAATCGAATATTTATTTTAGTTTATCCATGCCATTTAGGGTGTTCAACTATTAATCCCTGTATTTTGAATTCCTATTATAGTAATCATTCTTACCAAAGGGGGGTTAGATAAGTTGAATCAAGTAGTAGCAAAGATTATCTATTTTGTATTTACCATATTTATTTTCACCACACTTTGGAGACTTATGGGCTTATTTTGGAATGCTTTTGTGCCTTGGAATGTTCAAACCGATCTATTAACCATCTTTGTTGTAACTCCGGTGCTAATAGTTGTGTCGTTTATATTATCGAGCCTGTCCTTTAAGGTTATAAGAAGCACTAAATAATATTGCGGTTCCTAAAGTTATTATTGGACTAATATTACTTGATATAGAGCTTCCCAGTAGAAAATCTGTGCTTTGAAAGTTGTCTCATATATTCGTGACTTTAACCCTAAAAGGATTAATTTCCTGTAGTTTAGTGAAAGAATATCTTTAGTTAATTTTCCTTAAGAGGTGAGGGTGTTGGCGAAGGCAGACCAATTAACCTTCTAAAACACACACATTGTATAGGAGGTTAATCAAATGAAATTTAATATAATTGATAGAGAGAATTGGGAGAGAAAAGAATACTTTGATCATTTTATTAGTCAACAATGTACTTTTAGCATAACAACAAATATTAACATCACAGCATTGCTAACACAGCTTCAGAATAAGGGATTTAAATTATATCCCGCATTTATTTACATGGTCACCCGTACAGTAAATTCGCATAAAGAATTTAGATTTAGCTTTAATGAGGAGGGAATCTTGGGATACTGGAATGAAATGATTCCAAGTTATACAATTTTCCATCAGGATAGCAAGACATTCTCAAGCATATGGACTGTGTTTTCTAATGAATTTAGTGCCTTTTATAAGAGCTGCCAAGAGGATATACAGCAATATACGAAGGTTAAGAAACTGGAATCAAAAGATAATGTACCAACAAACAATTTTAATATATCAAGTATTCCATGGGTTTCTTTTACTGGTTTTAACCTTAATATGAATAATGACAACGACTATTTATTACCTATAATTACAGGTGGAAAATATTTTCACCAGAACGGTCAAACATTGTTGCCTATTACCCTACAAATTCATCATGCAGTTTGTGATGGATACCACGCAAGTCTATTTTTTGAGGAGTTACAGAAATTAGCTAATAATTGTCATGATTGGCTGCCTTAAAGATTAATAGTAAAAATGAATCCATTAAAAAAGACCAAATCATAATCGATTTGGTCTTTCTTTTTTATGATTCTGTTGTATATCTTACTACTACAGATCCTGTTTTAGCGTCTCCATAAATTCTTAGCGGCTCTCCTTCAGAGTCAACGACCTTGGTGAAACCGACACGTTTATTGAGCACTTGCTCCGATTGATTTAATTGGGTTACATCAGTAAGCTGTACATCGATACGACCTAACTGAGTAGTAGCCTCCCCTTTTAAGGAAACATCTTTAGGAACATAGATTTCTACGGTACCAGCAACTGCTGTCCCTTCGATTTTGCGTGCTTCTTTGTCTTTCGTTGTTAAAATAACATGTCCACTAACCGATGAACCTTCAATTTCCTTCAGCTTACCATCTACATAAATACGGCCATTCATTGTTTCTACTTCTACTGTGTCACCTTCCACTTGTTGAAGCTGCACTGACCCATTCACTGTTTCAATATCTGCACGGTGGAACTTACTATTTTCTACTTCCACCTTACCATTTGTCGTTTTAATCTTGAATGTATTAGCCTCTAAATTTTGTGCGACAAAATCACCATTAAACAAGCGAGCAGAAATATGGTTATATTCTTTTTCTGGAACAAACAAAGCTACTTGTACGGATATCGTTTTCATGTCGCTATATACGCGTAATTTGTTTCCTTCAGTAGTAAATATAAACTCCTCTTGAAATCTCTTTCTTGCTTCTTCCTCTGTAGAGTTTTTAAAGGATTTAACTTTCACTGTAGCGTGAGCAAAGGGCTCCTCTGATGGAAAAATTTTCACTTTACCATTTGTAAGGTTAACAGAGATATCATCAAATTGTACATCTTGTTTGACGAATTTTTCTTCAAATGTAACAGGATCATTAAATTTCATTTCAAATTCGAAATCCTTCATTTTATCTACTGTGCCCTGCATGAACTGCATAAAACGATCTCCTACCATTGTAAAATCACGTTTTAAGTCTTCAATAAAGTCGGCGCTGCCTTGCTTTACGTGCTCTGTTTTTTTCTCTTCTTCAAACTTCTGAGTATTTACTTGTGGAGTGACAATTGTTGCTTGCTTACCTAGCTCTTCTAAAAGTGCCAGTGCTTCCTGTGCAGTAATCGTGCCGTTTTCAACCATATCCAAAATACGTTTACGCTCTTCTTGCATAGTTAAAGGCCTCCTCATAAATTTAAAAGTATGTTACAAATATCTTCCTACTAGTTATACGTTCTGTGAGTTAAAAAGTTTCATTTACGTTATGTTAGTCTTTAACTTGTTGTTGCTTTTTTGATGCCGTCTTCCATTCTTTTACGATCTCTCTCTAAGATAGGCTTCAGGTATCTTCCAGTATAAGACTCTTTTGACTCTGCAATTTTCTCTGGAGTCCCTGTTGCTAAAATAGTACCACCTTTGTCTCCGCCTTCAGGCCCCAAATCGATTAAGTAGTCTGCTGTCTTAATCACATCTAGGTTATGCTCAATTACTAAAACGGTGTCTCCATTGTCTACTAAACGCTGTAATACGACAAGCAGTCTTGCTATATCATCTACATGTAATCCAGTAGTTGGTTCATCTAGAATATAAAATGATTTCCCGTTAGAACGCTTATGCAGCTCTGATGCCAGCTTTACTCGTTGGGCTTCTCCACCAGAAAGCGTAGTAGCGGGTTGTCCGAGCTCCATATATCCTAGACCTACATCATAAATTGTTTGGATTTTACGACTAATTTTTGGGTGGTTTTCAAAGAACGCTAAAGCATCCTCTACTGTCATTTTCAATATGTCTGCAATGCTTTTGCCTTTATACAACACTTCCATTGTTTCCCGATTATATCGTTTCCCATGACAAACCTCACAAGGGACATAGACATCTGGTAAAAAGTGCATCTCAATTTTGATAATACCGTCTCCACGACAAGCCTCGCAGCGACCACCTTTAATATTGAAGCTAAATCGTCCTTTTTTGTATCCTCGAATTTTCGCCTCGTTTGTGGAAGCAAACAGGTCTCTTATATCGTCAAAGACTCCGGTATAGGTAGCTGGGTTCGAACGCGGTGTACGTCCAATAGGTGACTGATCGATTTCAATCACCTTTTCAAGCATATCTATACCTTCTATTGTTTTATGTGCGCCTGGCTTCGTTCTTGCTCGATTAATATGGTGTGCCAGTGATTTATAAAGGATCTCATTCACTAGTGTACTTTTTCCTGAGCCAGATACTCCCGTGACCGCCGTAAATACTCCTAGTGGAATATCCACACTCACATTTTTGAGGTTATTTTCAGTAGCACCCTTAATCTTTATGAAACGTCCATCGGGCTTTCTTCGTTCAGTAGGTAACGAAATAAATTTTTTGCCACTTAAGTATTGTCCAGTCAGTGAATTATTATCTTTCATTACTTCCTCTGGCGTTCCAGCTGCAACTATTTCTCCGCCGTGGACACCCGCACCTGGTCCAACATCGATTAAATAGTCCGCCGCCATCATCGTATCCTCATCATGCTCAACTACGATTAACGTATTTCCTATATCTCGCATATCCTTGAGCGTTGCAACTAAGCGGTCATTGTCTCTTTGGTGGAGACCAATTGAAGGCTCATCTAGAATATAAAGTACACCGGTAAGTCTTGAACCTATTTGAGTTGCCAATCGAATTCGTTGTGCCTCTCCCCCTGATAATGTTCCAGATGCACGATTTAGCGTTAAATAATTTAACCCTACGTTATCAAGGAAGCTCAGACGTTCATCAATTTCTCTTAGCACTAGTCGAGCTATTTGCATATCCTTCTCTGATAGCTTTAGTTCCTGGAAAAACTTATATGCTTCTTCTATAGAAAACTGAGAGACTTGACCAATATGCATAGAATCTATTTTTACAGCCATTGTTTCTTCTTTTAATCGATATCCTTTACATGTAGGACAATCATGTTCTGCCATATATTTTTCCATTTGTTCACGTGTATAGTTTGAAGAGGTATCTTTGTAGCGTCTCTCAATGTTAGCAAGCACGCCTTCAAACTGTATTAAGTTATCTCGTGTTTGACCATATTCATTTGTATAGCGGAAACGAATTTTATCCTTTCCAGAACCATACATAATTTTATTCCATTGATCGATTGGTAGTTTTTCTACTGGAACATTCATTTTAATTTTGTAATGCTTACATACTGCCTCTAGCAGCTTCGGATAATATTGAGAGCTAGTTGGCTGCCATGCGACAATGGCACCTTCTTCTAATGTTAAGCTTTTATCTGGAACAACGATATCCGGGTCAACCTCCAACTTGACACCTAGACCATCACAATCGTTACATGCACCAAATGGGCTGTTAAATGAAAACATTCTTGGCTCTAGCTCGCCAATAGAAAACCCACAAATCGGACATGCATGATGCTCACTAAATAGTAGCTCCTCTTGCTCCATCACATCTATTAAAACTCGCCCATCTCCAAGTCGTAATGCAGATTCTAAAGAATCGCTTATTCGAGCAGCTATCCCTTCCTTTATAACAATTCGGTCAATCACTACTTCAATATTATGCTTTTTGTTTTTATCTAAATTTATATCGTCATCTAAATCTATTAAATCTCCATTAATGCGGACACGTACGTATCCTTCCTTTTTCATGTCCTCTAGCAATTTTATATGTGTGCCTTTGCGTCCTGAAACAATCGGAGCAAGAATCTGCATTTTTGTTCTTTCCGGATATTCAATGAGTCTATCAACCATTTGCTCGATTGTTTGGGAGGAGATTTCTATACCGTGCTTTGGACAAATAGGCTTACCGACACGAGCGTATAGTAATCGCATGTAATCGTAAATTTCTGTAACTGTTGCGACAGTAGATCTTGGGTTTTTACTTGTCGTCTTTTGATCGATTGAAATAGCAGGTGACAGACCTTCTATAGAATCCACGTCTGGCTTATCCATTTGTCCTAGAAACTGTCTTGCATAGGCTGATAAAGATTCAACATAACGTCTTTGTCCCTCTGCATAAATCGTATCGAAGGCTAAGGAAGACTTACCAGAACCAGATAAACCTGTCATGACGACAAGCTTATCTCTTGGTATTTTGATACTTATATCTTTTAAATTATTTGTACGAGCACCTTGAATATTAATTTCTTGGTTTTTCACCAATCATCATCCTTCCAGCTTGAGCTCTAGAATTGCGTCACGTAATTCTGCAGCTCGTTCAAAGTTAAGCGCCTTTGCAGCATCTTTCATTTCTTTTTCGAGTTTGTCTAATAGTTTACCCTTTTCTTCCTTCGTTAAGACTTTTCCGCTAGTTAATTGCTGTACATAGCTTTCTTCGTCTTCAGCCACTTGAGAGGCTCTAATTACTTCTCTTATTTTCTTTTGAATTGTTTTTGGTGTAATGCCATGCTTTTCGTTATATTCCATTTGAATCGTACGACGACGCTTGGTTTCATCGATCGCCTTTCTCATAGAATCCGTCATTTTATCGGCATACATAATAACTTCACCGTTAGAATTTCGGGCAGCCCGACCAATTGTTTGTATTAATGATCGCTCCGAACGTAGGAAGCCTTCCTTATCGGCATCCAAAATAGCGACTAATGATACCTCTGGTAAATCTAACCCTTCTCGTAAGAGGTTAATACCGATTAACACATCATAAGTTCCTAAACGAAGCTCACGAATAATTTCAATTCGTTCTAACGTTTTCACCTCAGAATGCAGATATTGCACCTTAATACCAATTTCCTTTAAATAGTCTGTTAAATCCTCAGACATCTTTTTAGTTAAAGTTGTGATTAATACTCTTTCATTCTTAGCGGTACGTTCATATATCTCATTAATTAAGTCGTCTATTTGTCCTTCAATTGGTTTCACCGTAATAATCGGATCTAATAATCCAGTAGGTCGAATAATTTGCTCGACCATTTCCGGTGTATGCTCTAATTCATATGGTCCCGGAGTTGCTGATACATAGATGGCCTGATTGACATGTCCCTCAAATTCTTGGAATGTGAGTGGTCGGTTATCTAATGCAGAAGGCAGGCGGAAGCCGTGATTTACTAGCACTGACTTACGTGCCTGGTCTCCATTAAACATTCCTCTAACCTGTGGAAGTGAAACGTGGCTTTCATCTACTACAAGTAAGAAGTCCTTCGGAAAATAATCTAATAACGTATAGGGGGTTGCTCCAGCTTCTCTTAACGTCAGATGACGAGAATAGTTTTCTATCCCTGAACAGAAGCCCATTTCCTCCATCATTTCTAAGTCATAATTCGTTCGTTGCTCCAGTCTTTGAGCTTCTAACAATTTATCCTCACTGCGGAGGATCGTAAGCTGCTCCTCTAATTCCTGACGAATATTATTTATCGCAATTTTCATCTTTTCTTCTCTAGTAACGAAGTGGGAAGCTGGAAAAATGGCTACATGATCTCGTTCACCTAGTATTTCCCCTGTTAACGCATCCACTTCTCGAATCCGATCTATTTCATCACCAAAAAATTCTACCCTCAGACATCTCTCATCGCGAGAGGCAGGGAAAATTTCCACTACATCTCCACGGACTCGAAATGTTCCACGAGTAAAATTAATATCGTTTCGTTCATATTGCACATCCACTAGCCTTCTTAAGAGCTGATTTCGATCAATCTCCATACCTACTCTTAGTGACACAACCATTTCTTTATATTCTTCCGGATTTCCTAATCCATAAATACAGGAAACAGAAGCGAT
The DNA here is from genome assembly GCA_040274765.1 of Psychrobacillus sp. GTDB lineage: Bacteria > Bacillota > Bacilli > Bacillales_A > Planococcaceae > Psychrobacillus. The sequence goes on along the minus strand of JBEMAY010000042.1, from coordinate 346 downwards.
AATAATGACATCCTTACGCTCAAATAAGGAAGAAGTAGCGGAATGTCGTAATTTATCAATTTCTTCATTAATGCTAGAATCTTTTTCTATATACGTATCCGTTTGCGGCACATATGCCTCTGGTTGAAAGTAGTCATAATAGCTGACAAAGTATTCGACAGCATTGTTAGGAAAGAACTCCTTGAACTCACTATATAATTGTCCTGCGAGTGTCTTGTTATGGGCCATGACAAGGGTTGGCTTATTAATTTGTTGAATTACGTTTGAAATAGTAAAGGTTTTACCAGTACCTGTGGCCCCCAGTAATGTTTGGTGCTTTTTGCCTTCATTTACCCCTTTTACTAAC
>JBEMAY010000041.1:0-27490 GCA_040274765.1 Psychrobacillus sp. | reverse complement strand
TAAGAGATTTGGAAGATGTTGTGCTTTTTTTATGCACTTAATTGTTTCAAGACCCCAACATTTATTGTAGAGCCTAAAATAAAAACTCGTCTTGCCTAAAGTAGCGTAAGACGAGCTTTATGTTCACATCATTATACTTTACTAAGTTCCTTTTCATTCGTCTTTGCGAATGACTCATCTGCATTTACTGGATTAACAGCATCTAAATTTTGCTGGCTTCTATCCTTAACTGCCCAAATGGCCAATAAAGAAATGACAGCAGTAAAGATAATGTAAAATGCAACTGGAACATAGGAACCATCAAATTGTAGCATAAGGCTCGTCGCTATCAATGGCGCTGTTCCACCTGCTAAGGCAGCTCCAATTTGGTAGCCTAATGTGATTCCCGTGTAGCGAACCTTTGCATCAAAGATCTCTGAAAACATCGTTCCAAGCACTGCTGTAATCGGTGCCCAAATGATTCCTAGTCCGATGATTGTCGCTACTACTAGTAACACAAGCGACTGCTGCTGAAGCATCCAAAAGTAAGGGAAGGCAAATATAATCATCCCAACCGTTCCTGCAACATAAACCTTCTTCCGTCCGATTTTATCTGACAGACTACCCATAAAAGGTATAAGAATAGTTGTCACAATTGTCGCTACCATAACTGTATTTAATACAGCAGTACGTGAGAAGCCTAACTCAGCGGTAGCGTAGGAAACAACAAATGTACCAAAAATGTAGAAAGGCGCAGTCTCGACAACTTTTGCCCCTATAGCAATGATAACCTCTTTCCAATGATACTTTAACGTATCAGCAATAGGCAGCTTCGGAATCTCCCCTGACTCTTGTACCCTTTTAAAAGAAGGGGTTTCTTCAATTCCTTTACGAATCCACAAGCCAAATATAACAAGTAACGCACTCATAATAAATGGAACACGCCATCCCCATGTCATGAAGGAACCTTCAGGTAATAGAGTCATAATGGACAACGCAACAGTACCCATTACCATCCCTATTGTTACACCCATTTGTGGAATTGCACCGTACAAACCTCGTTTTTCCTTTGGTGCATATTCAACTGCTAGTAATAGTGCACCTCCCCATTCTCCTCCGATACCAAGCCCTTGGATTAAGCGTAGCGTGATTAATAGAATAGGAGCCCAGACTCCGATAGCCTGGTACGTAGGTAGTAACCCCATCCCAAAAGTAGCGACTCCCATTAGACTTAATGTGATAACTAATGTTTTCTTTCTTCCAATCCTATCCCCGATGTGACTAAATATAATCCCACCGAATGGGCGGATAAAAAATGCTAAAGCAAAGGATGCATAGGAAAGCAATAATCCTACAGTTGGCTCCTCTGTAACAAAAAATACTTGATTGAAAACGAGTGCGGCAACTGTACCATATAAAAAGTAATCAAACCATTCAATAGAGCTTCCTACTAAACTCGCAATCCAGACTTTCCTCATTTGTTTTGGATCCATCTTTCATCTCCCCCTCGAAAATTGAAGTAACACTTTAATTTCTCCCTATGCTTTATTTTAGATAGTTTATAATTTTCTATCAATGGTTATTTAATATGAAGCATTGAGGGATGCTTCATTACTAGGTATGATAAATAATAGAGAAGAAAAAGGAGAGATAATATGTCTTCTAATTTAATAGGTACTATTCTAAAAGACTTAAGAAAAGAACGTAAGCTCACTCTAAAGCAACTTGCCGAGATGACGGATGTATCGATTAGCTTCCTTTCGCAGGTCGAAAGAGGAAAATCTAGTGTGACGTTAGAATCTCTAAAAAAAATAGCAGATGCCCTAAAAGTCAATCCGACCGTTTTCTTTCCGGATGTGACCTCTCATGATGAATTAGCAGAAATTAGACAACAGTTTTACTATAAGGACCTATCCAATGGTATACAGGATGCAGCTTATGCACCTATATTTGTTACACTCCAACCAGGGGAAAACAAAGGAAATGCCTTTTCCCATAGCGGCCATGAGTTTCTATTTGTAGTAGAAGGAACATTAACAGTAGTAGTTGGTGGTAAGGAGATGGAACTGAAGGAACAGCAGTCCACGATGTTTGACGCAAATCTATTACATTACTGGTATAACTTGACGGATAAGCCTGTTCGCTTCCTAGTAGTGTCCTCCCGATCATAGTTAAGCGTTTTTCTCCTTCAGTAGTTACCACTAATTGGATTATTCATTTTTCGATGAATTAATAGTAAATTTAACTGGTAGGGAACAACAAAGTAAGGGGATGGGGAAATGAATCAACAATCGAGCAAAAAAGAAATACAAGCAACAATTTCTATCACTGAAGAGAATATTGAAACTATAATGAGCACGATATTAGAAGATGAGAGATGGACCATACATAAGGAAGAGCAGTCTAACTGGAGCAATAAACCCTCCGGAATCTATCAAGACGAATGGGCAACCGATCTACTGCTTCAAGGAGAACCTCTTAGGTTGACTGACAAGAGAAACAATTCCTTATGTTCGATGACTTTAGAAGACTTATTGGAGGGCATTGTCTTAAGCTTAAAAGAAGGTAACAGTAACCTTTTTCAAACCGTTACGAATAAAACTGCAGATCGAATAATTCAATATGCATTATTCAAAAGAATTCTCTATTTAACTTAAACTTCATTTCACTTAGCAGTCTATATTTAAGACTGCTTTTTTGATGGTCTTAAAAATATAAATTGGACAGCTAGGTGCTTGTATTTGTTCGTATTTAAACCCAGGAATACCCTAAAGATAAAGGGTAAGGGGGTGTTAGTTTGCAACAAAGAAGAAATAAAAAACGAGGCTTTTGTCTCCCAGGATATAATTGGTGCGGACCTGGATGCAGTGGTCCAGGAGCACCCGTTAACCAGGTAGATGCTGCCTGTATGATGCATGACCTTTGCTATGACAGTGGTCGAGGTCGTTGCGACTGTGACCGTGAATTTATCGAAAGACTTCGCCCCTTAGTTAATCGCCATACCGAGGCAGGGAGACATGCCGGTTTGATACACAATTATATGCGTCTCCGAAGTAATATTAACTGTGGATTCCCTCGACATGAATCATATTGAATTCATACATCTTTAAAACTACCACTAATTGAAGGAGGTAGTTTTTTATGTTTAGGCATTTTATAATCATGTAACTTGGGTTAATTTTAATATTCCTAAGTTTAGAGTCGATTTAAAAAAGGCCCCAAAGCTATTAAGCAATGGGATCTTTTTTCATTAGTTCACTTTCTTAGGTCCGTTCCAATACATTTCTCGTAGACGGAATTTTTGTAGCTTACCTGTAGCCGTTTTGGGAAGTGCCTCAACAAAATCAACTGCTTTCGGTGCTTTAAAGTGAGCCATTTTAGCACGACAATAATCGATTAATTCATGTTCTGTAACCTTACTTTCTGGTTGAAGAACGACAACAGCCTTTGGTACCTCACCCCACTTTTCATCAGGTACCGCAATGACCGCTACTTCTAATATATCTGGATGCTTATAAAGCACCCCCTCTATTTCAGTAGAAGAGATATTCTCCCCTCCGGAAATAATCATATCCTTTATACGATCTTGTATTTCAATATATCCATCTGGATAAGTTACTGCTAAATCACCTGTATAAAACCAACCATCTTTAATTGCTTCCGCAGTTTTTTCTGGGTCCTTATAATACCCTTCCATCACTACGTTACCGCGGGTAATAATTTCTCCCAGCTCCCGACCGTTCCAAGCAACCTCCCTGCCGTCTTCCTGATTAACGACCTTCGTTTCTCCATTAAACGCTAACTCGATCCCTTGACGTGCCTTAATAGTAGATTGTTCATCCACCGTAAGCTCATTAAATTCTTTCTTCCATTCACAATATAAAATGAATGGAGACGTTTCCGTTAGCCCGTATACATGTATCATATTAAGGCCAAGGATTGATTGTGCTTTTGCGATTAAAGCCGCGGCAGGCGGAGCTCCTGCAGTAGCCATACGCGGATTAGTTGTGATTTTCACCTCTTTTGCCTTCGGTTCATTGACTAGCATATTCACAACGGTTGGAGCACCACATAACAAAGAAATCTTATATTTCTCAAATAAATCTAGTATTAGCGGAGGATCTACTTTTCGTAAACAAATATGGGTAGCCCCTACTGCTGTGAGTGCCCAGACACCTCCCCAGCCATTTGCATGAAACATAGGTAACGTGTGAAGATACACGTCATCATGGTTTACATTTAGATGATACATAAAGTTTGCTGCATTCAAATAATTTCCCCGATGCGTCAGCATGACCCCCTTCGGCTTAGAGGTTGTACCACTTGTATAATTTAAAGTAAGCAGCTGGTTTTCATCTATCTCTGGGAATTCTATTGACTCTGCCCCTGCTGTGATAAAATCCTCATAATCCTTTGCTTTCAATGTATGACTATGTCCGGCAACAGCCACTACTACGATTTGGTTAAAAGGTAGATCTTCCGCTATTTTCTCTATAGGGTCAGTAAACTCGGCATCCACTATCAGCATTTTAGAGTCGCTATGGTTGATAATATACTCGATATCCTCCGCATTAAGACGGTAATTTAATGGCACCATTACCGCTCCTAGCTGACAAATCCCATAAAAGCACTCCAGCATATAATGAGTGTTAGGAAGCATAACCGCTACATGATCGCCTTTTCGAATACCTGCATTATATAAAGAATAAGATAGCTGGTCAGTACGCTGTGAAAATTGCTTATATGTAAATTCCTTTTCTCCATCAATTACAGCTACTTTTTCCGGATAATACTTGACTGCTCTTCGTTTCCAATCTAATGGCGTTAATGGTGAGAACATAAATACCAGCTCCTTTTCTTAGTTTCTATTTTATTTTAGTAGATTCTTTTTTATGCTTTGTTTTCACCAAAAACACCCTTTTGGGCAAGTAACTGAATCTCTGGCAAGTCAAAGCCTAGACTACTTAAGATTTCAGAAGTATGTTGGCCAGTTGAAACTCCAGTAAAGCGGTACTCCGGCATACTTGCTGAAAATTTTATAGGAAAAGCAATTTGCTCTTGCTCCCCTCCTTCAATTTTCGGTACAGCGGTCACCATATTCCTTGCCTGTATTTGAGGATGCAATACAGCTTCACTAAAACTTAACACCGGTTCTACACAGCCATCAAAATCATTCCCAAGAATACTAATCCATTCGTCAAAGTCTCTTACCTTGAACTCGTTTTTCACAATCTCTTTGAATGCTTGCTGTTCTTCCGTACTATTACTGTTGCTTAGCTTTATAAGTTGGCTGTCCCCTAATAGCTCACAAAGCTTTTGCTGAAATTTCGGCTCCAAGCTTCCGACGGAAAAATATCGACCATCTTTTGTTTCATAATAATCATAGAAAGTCCCGCCATTTAGCAGCATTTCCTCTTCTCTAGGCTCTTGCCCTCCAACTAGAAGATTTGGCCCATACATAGCATTCAAAGAAAAAGCAACATCGGTCAGACTTACATCAATATGCTGTCCCTCTCCCGTCCTTTGTCGATGATAAACAGCTGCAAGGATTCCAATGGCTGCTGGCATAGAGCCTCCGGCAAGATCAGCCACTTGGATGCCTGTTGGAACGGGAGGCTGATTTTTCCGTCTGGAATAGCTAGCTACTCCAGCTATAGATAAATAGTTGATATCATGTCCTGCTCTATTTCGAAGTGGACCAGTTTGTCCATACCCTGTAATGGAACAGAAAATGATCTTATGGTTTATTTCCTTTAACTTTTCATAGCCAATCCCGAGCTTATCCATTACACCGGGGCGAAACTGCTCAATGACAATGTCATATTCTTCTATTAGCCTATAGATAATATCCTTCGATTCTGCTAGTTTTAGATCTAAAGCTAATGATCGCTTAGAGCGGTTAAGATGAGCAAATGTTGCCGAAACCTCACCATCTTTGGGCTCAACATGCTTTAAAAAATCCTCTCGACTTGGAGCCTCTACCTTAATAACATCTGCTCCCATATCAGCCAGCATCATCGTGGCAAAGGGTCCCGGTAAGAGTGTCGAGAAATCTAAAACCTTCAATCCATCTAATATCCCCATCATCTTCACCTCTCTATTAAACTAATTTGGTGAAAGCACTTACAAGTTTAATTGTAAATATTAATTTAAATATTTACAATAGTCTAACTAATTTTAGCTCAGATTACCGACTTACAAATAATTTAATTTTTTTAAAATAAAATGGATATTTATGTTAAAATTAATTTAAATAGTCAAATGAATAAGTAGCAATTTATTATAAGGCGTCCCCTACAATCATTATGGTGGTGCCGTTAGAAAAATTCCCTTCTAAATGTGCTAGTTTTTAAAAAACACGAATCATAAAATTAATTAAAACTTATAAAATCATGGAAGAGCCAGTTTAGCTATACGAATTGCTAGTTAAACAACAAGGAGGGGCAAAGTTGACATACAATGCAAAAGCTCAGCGAGGAATTATGGTTTTTTTATTTGTAATGACAATGGCTTTATTATTTTCAAATATTATAGGTAATAATTTTTCCAAGGGGTTGTTATATTTTCATATTATTATGCTTTTATTTTCACTTTTTTCATTTTTTAGTCAATATAAACTGGAAATAAAGGATGGTTATCTGACGTATCAATTCCTATTCATCGAAAGGCCTCTTTATAAACGAGTCATACACCCCTACCAAATAACAAATATTAAATTCGTCCGTTTTGGTTGGTCTACTAAAGGTGCTATTATACAGATCAATAAGGGCCTCAATATTCGTGTTTTTAACTTCGAGCCTAACAACGTATTTTTAGATTTACTCGATTTTGCAAATCAAAATTCTATATCAATCCAAAAAACTAAGGATTATCAAATTTTAGAAAGAATGAAGGAAACCTAGTTAATAGTCTCTCTAAATCTTTACATATGATGAATCTTACGAGGGAGCGTTTGTGTTGAAAATTAAAATTATAATAAGTTTTATATCATTGAATTGTTTGTTTTTGTCTGGTTGTGCTAATGATTATCAAGAAAGTTTTACTTTCTCAGGATCAGTCGTGGAGTTAGACGTTCAAGAAGATATATTAATTATTAAAGAACACAATAACATTAACAAAGGATTAGGAGAGGGAAATGTATACGAAATACCTGTTGTTGACGTGGATAGGTATACTATTGGTCAGAACGTAGAAGTAACTGTCTTTTCTAATACCGATGAAGATGTTTGGGATGTAAATCATATGAAATTTGATATAAATATAGTCAAAGATTAACCACGAGCTAGGAGATCCTTTTCCAAGCTTTTTTATTAAATTTAGCCATACGCTCGCTCTTCACTAATGAGGGAAGTGGCTATGACACCCACCTCCCTTATAGTCTTTAGTGTGAATAGCGAAATGCCCTACTCAAAACCGTAGGTACCACTGAGGCATGGTTTTCGTCCTGAGCTATAAATAGTTCTGTTTCTATACTTTCTTGTAAAACCGTATATAGATGCTTTGCATCCTCACACATAAAGCCTTCTTTACTACCGACTGATATAAACAGTTTTTTATCATGAGGATTGGTTTGTAAACGAACAAAATTTTCAGCTTCCTTATATAGCTCGTATTCATTCCACCAGATTGAAGGACTTATCGATAGATAGCAGGAAAATAAAGCTGGTTGTTTAAATAATGTCCAAAGAACAAAAAGGCCGCTTAAGGAGTGACCAAAAAGGGCCTGATTCTTTTGGTTAACTGGATAACGCTTCTGTACATTTGGCATTAGCTCATCCTTTATAAACGCTAGGAACTTCTCTAATCCCCCATGCTCTCCTAAATCCTTCCCCTGTAGTCTTTTGGGATAAATATATGCCTCTGCTTCCGGAGTTAAATCTAAAAATCTTCTTTTGCGAGCGTCCTCATCTCTCTCAGAATGTCCAATTCCAATCACAATCGAAGGAGAAATTAATGTTTTAAGCGAATTTTTCGATTGCAGCTTCACTACATCTCTTGCAAGCTGGAAATACCAGTTTCCATCTAGCACATAATAGACTGGAAAGCCCTCCTTAGGAGGCTCTACACTTGGAATAGAAACCTTTATATCATACGAATAGTTTGTGTACTCGGAGTCAATTTGAAAATGCTCTGTATTCTCTAACAGCACTTTACCCATCTATTAAACCTCCTCCAAAGTTTCATATCCATAGCAAACAGGGGCCTCTGTCTCCTCGTCAAACATGATCTTTGCATCTATTTGGAACACCTTTTTCATAACTTCCTTTGTTAAAATTTCCTTTGGTGTCCCCGTAGTAATAATCTTTCCGCCTCGCATTGCGATAAGCTCATGCGAAAAGCGAGCAGCATGGTTAATATCATGCAATACCATCACTACGGTACATTGATGCTTCTTATTTAGCTGCTCCACAATTTTCAACATCTCTAGCTGATGGGCCATATCTAGGTATGTGGTTGGTTCATCGAGTAGGAGAATTTCTGTTTCCTGTGCAAGTGCCATCGCAAGCCATACCTTTTGACGTTGACCACCTGATAGCTGGTTAATTTCCCTATTGTAGTATTCCATTGTTTTGGTGACAGTCATTGCCCACTCGATTACTTCCATGTCTTTTTTCGATAGTGTTCCAATGTTTTTTCGGTGTGGAAACCTACCATAGGAGACTAACTCATCCACCTTCAATTGAGCAGGAGCTACAGGGCTTTGCGAAAGCAGAGCAAGCCTTTTGGCAATAGCCTTTGTAGGCATCGACATCATATCTTCCCCATGTAAAAAAACTTTTCCGTGCTTTTGCTGAAGAATGCGCCCTATTGTTTTTAATAAAGTTGATTTTCCACACCCATTGGGACCAATAATGGTCGTGATTTTTCCCTTTTGAATGGACGTATTTAAATTTGTGAACACTGTTTGTTTGTCGTAACCAGAGCTAAGCTCTTCAACGCGTAATATACTCTCTATCATAGGTATCCTCCTATGCCTTCGTTTTGATTAATAAATATAAAAAGTAGGGAATTCCAATTATGGAAACAACGATTCCTACCGGCAGCTCGGAAGGCTCAAAAACAGTCTTAGCGATGTAATCCGACAGAACCAATAGGAACATCCCAATTGCAGCACTCATTGGCACGACAAATCTATGCTGAATACCAACTAACCTTTTAGCAATATGAGGCGCCATCAACCCAATGAATCCAATTCCACCGGACACCGATACACAGGCACTGACAAGTCCGATGCTACATATTAATAGAATAGATTTCTCCTTTTCTACTGATATTCCAAGACTCTTTGCACTGGTATCCTCTAACTGAAGATAATCTAGCAAATGACTTTTTCGGTAGATAACATAACTTAAAATAACCACCCAGGGAAGGATGGATAAAACAAAAGCCCAGTTAGCATTATAAATACTCCCAGAAATCCAGACTGCAGCCATTTCATAGTCATTTGCATTCATCTTAAGCGATATGTACAAGGATAAGGCTCCGAAGCCACTACCTATTGCAATACCTGTAAGGATCAATCTTTGCATATCTAATACTCCATTTTTCCAAGAAAAAATGAAAATAATTGCAGCTGCAATCGTACCTCCCACAAAGCCAAAAAGTGGCATTATAAAAATGGTATACCAGCTATCTGCCAAAATATTCGTAGCAGACATTTGAAAGAAAAACATAAAAATAACAATGGAAGCTCCTGCACCAGCATTTATACCTAATATGCCTGGATCCGCTAAGCCGTTTCGAGTCACTCCTTGTATAACCGTTCCGGCAATACCAAGCCCGATTCCTACTAAGGCTGCAATGACAATCCTTGGTAATCTAAATTCGAATATAACTAAATCGTGTTTATCGTTTGGATCAATTCGTAAAAAAGTTTGGAGAACCTCCAGGATTGTCATATCAAAGACGCCATTAGTAATGTGAAAGTAAAACGCGATAAGAGTCAACCCAACAAAGATAGATAGCATCGTGATGAAACGTATAAATGGGCCTTTATGCACGCTGCGCTCCCCCTCTCGTCCGAATTAAGTAAAGGAAGAAAGGAACACCAATAATAGCCGTCACCACACCAACCGGAGTCTCAAATGGAAAGTTAATAAAGCGACTAATTACATCACAAAAAGCTAAAAACACTGCTCCGATTACTGCCGAGCATGGAATGAGAAATCTGTAGTCTACCCCCACAAGAAAGCGTGTAATATGAGGAATTATTAATCCTACAAACCCAATCTTTCCTACTAAGGCAACCGCCGTCCCAGTCAAGCAAACTACCGCAAGAATACTTACAATTTTAACCATTTTAGTTTGTTGTCCTAAACCTACTGCAATGTCATCACCTAACGAGGCAATGGTAATTGACTTCGAAACCCCTAACGCTAGCATTAATCCAACTAGACCAAAAGGAATGGACAGCCATAGCATATCAGGATTAACTATATGTAATTTTGCGTTATACCAAACACTAACGCTTTGAGACACTTGAAAGTACATTGCAATAGCAGAAGCTATACTGCTCAAGAATGTTCCAATGACTGTTCCAATAATAGCCAACCGAACAGGAGATAGCCCACCCTTTATTAAGGAACCAAAACCAAAGACAAGACCTGCCCCAATAGCAGAGCCTATCATCGAAAGAATAATCATTTGATAATTAGGAAGTCCCGGAAAAAAGACCATTGCTATTGTAATAATAAATGCCGATCCATCGTTTACTCCCATAATAGAAGGAGATGCCAAATAATTTTGTGTTATCCCTTGCATAATTGCCCCCGCGATAGCGAGAAAAGCTCCAACCAATAAAGCAGCGATTACGCGTGGTAATCGCGATGTCATAATAATGTTATGATCCACATTATTTATATCGAATTGCGTGATCGCTTGCGAAACTGTTAATAGACTAATATCCTTAGCACCGTATAAAATAGATAAAGCTATTGCTAGTACGATGAACAGTGGAGAAACTATTAAAATGATGACAGCTAACGTATTTTTGGTTTTCATAATTCATCGCACCTAACTTTACTTCGATAAATTCTCTATCGCTGCATCTAAGAACTTCACTTTAGACCAAGCAGTACCACCTTGCGCTAATGGATCTACTACGTTTACAAACACATGGTCATTTTTCGCTGCTTCTATGCTACCGAAAATCGGATTGGCCAAAAGCTCATCTAAAGCTGCTGTATTATCTGTATTTTCACTAGTTTCAAACTGAATGAAAATGTAATCTGGGTTCGCTTCTGCTAAAGCTTCGAGGGATAATTCTGATTGGGCCTCTGCTTTTGTAACTACATCTGGAACCTGGAGCCCTAAATCATTATAAAGAACTGGGTTAAAGTAAATAGATTCAGGATAAGCATTCATACTTCCTTTACGTATACGCAAAACGAGTACTTCCTTGTCCTTTAATGACTCATTTAATTCAGCTTTAGCTTGTCCAGCTTTTTCCTCATAGTCTGCTATAATTTTTTCTGCCTCTGCTTCTTTATCGCCTAATTGTCCTAAGAGAGTCAGATTTTCTTTCCAGTTCGTAGATACATGTGAATAAGGAATCATGGTTTGAATTTTATTTAATCCTGTAACCACTTCTTCTCCATGCTTGGAAGAACCTAAAATAACATCGGGATTTAAAGTTAGGATTGCCTCATTATTAGGAGCAAACTTATCTCCAACCAGCGCTGCTCCTTCTAGTTCATCCGATAAATAGGTAGGAATGGCATCTGCAATTGCAAGTACTCCAACTGGTTTAATGCCTAAAATTGCTGCATCTTCCATAGATTCTAAGCTCGCTGCCACAATATTATTTACTTCGGAGGGTACAACATAGTCTTCTCCTAAATATGTCAGTGTTTGCTCCGCACTTTCTTCAGCAGAGGAATTTTTTGCTTCTGCTTCTACTTTCTCATTCGAATTTTCTTCCTTATCTCCACAAGCAGCTAAGCTTAGCGCTAGCATTGCTGTCGCGCCTAACATCCAATATTTTTTCATATTCATCATTTTCAGCTCCAAACATTTTAATTGATAACGATTATCATTATCATAATAACTCAAAAATAATTTTATTACAATAGCATTTCTAAAAACATATAATAATTAAAAAATTGTATATTATTGATATGTTTATTGGTTTGTAAGATTTGATAATGGGAATATTATAGTTATCAAACGATTTTTATAGGAGGAGTTACTCATGGCTAAAAAGTCTAGACGGCCATGGAGCAAAAAAAAGCGCATTAAAGTATCCCTTTTAAGCGCATTTGCTCTCATATACATAACTGTTATTATCTGGCACACTTTTAAGCCGCTTCCTCAAGGAGTTTCCTTTGCAGGTGAGTTACAAAAGACGGATAACATTGAATTTATAACTGATTTGACGTTTGCACAGGATAAAAAGGGAACAAATATGACACATGAAAATCATATTTTTGATGAGGTTTATAAAACCATTGAAGAAGCCGAGGAGTTTGTAGTTTTAGATTTCTTTTTAGTAGATGGTTATTACGATGAGGATGAGGACTTCCCTAATATAGCAGACACACTTTCCACCACAGTAGCTGAAAAGAAGAAGGCTAACCCGGATATGCCCATTGTTTTTATTACGGATCCCCTTAATCGAGGGTACGGCTCCTACGAAAGTGAGTGGTTCAAAAAAATGCGAGATGCGGGTGTTGAAATTGTATATACAGATTTAGATGAACTACGTGATTCTACTCCTGTATATTCCGGTATTTATCGTATCTTCTTTCAATGGTTCGATATCGGTGGTAAAGGTTGGATTGCTAACGCAATGGCGAGTGATGCACCTAAAATGACCATTGCCTCCTATATGACGCTTTTAAATGTAAAGGCAAACCATCGAAAGGCTTTAATAACGGAAAAGGCTGCCATTATAACCACCTCTAACCCCCATGATGCTAGTGGCTTTCATGGAAATGTAGCTCTTAAATTAGATGGACCAATTATCAACGATATTTTAGAGGCAGAGGAAGCAGTTTCTCTATTTTCAGGAGGTCCTAAGCTCCCTAGAATAAAAACAGAGAAGGCAGAAGGAGAATATCAGGCACAATACTTAACAGAGAAAAAAATCTTGGATGCCTTGCTAAATGATATAAATGATACTAAAAAAGGAGATACTATCTGGCTAGGTATGTTCTTTGTTGCTGAAAGGAGTATTGTTAATACATTAGTAGAGGCTGCAAATCGAGGTGTTGAGGTCAATCTCATATTAGATCCGAACGAAAATTCCTTTGGTCGAGAAAAATCAGGCCTGCCTAACCGCCCGGTCGTGCAAGAATTATTAGAGGATACGAATGAGAAGATGAATATACGATGGTATAATACCGTAATCGGTCAGTATCATACAAAAACAATATGGATACAGACACCGGAGCATACAGTCATTTCAAGTGGTGCTGCCAATTATACAGAACGTGCATTAGAAAATTACAACCTGGAAAATAACGTAAGAATTATTGCCCCTAATGACAGTGAATTAGCTTTAGAGATGGAGCAATATTTTCATAGATTATGGAACAACGAGGATGCAATGTATACCGTTGAGGTTGATGAATATCAAAGCGAGTTTACTTGGTGGCAGCGTTGGATTTATACTCTTCAAACCTATGCCAAAGTTACAACATATTAATACTCACTGTAAAAGTACAGCTAGTGCATTCCGCACTAGCTGTACTATTTTTTACACGTTTAGGAACGTGTGATTAGGTGAGTATTAATAGACATTCAGATAAATTACTTCGGTTCAAACGTTTTACAATCTGTTTCATCACTGTTGGAAGCTTGGTTACCTTTACGACTTACTACGTAAATAGCCTTCGCATTACATTTGTTTCCTTGTCTCCAAAATTTACAGTTATTCACTTCACAAAGTACATCCTTAGCCATTAGTATCACACCTCCTCGTTACTAGCATGAACTTTTTCGAGAAAAGTCATACTAAAAAGCGAGATTTATATGTACTATTTTGTCTCGACTAAATGAGTGATCTGTTTTGGAAGGCCATAAATTTCTTCCTTCAAAAACAAGGGAAAGACATTTAACGCTTGGATTTCGTCAAACGTTTTCCAATAGTATGTATGAATTTTCCCATTTTCATTTTCCGTAAATGGATTCCCTTTGCTTAACAAATCATCATTTTTTAAGGAAAGAAGATAAAAGAAACATATTTCATGAAATCTTTCTTTTAAAACTTCCTCCTGGAAAAAGTTTTCATTTACCCATAATAGTCGGTCAATTGTGACATCGGTCGAAAGCTCTTCTCGAATTTCTCGTAAAATAGCATCCTCACTCTTTTCATGTAGGCCAACTCTTCCTCCGGGAACATAGTAGTAAGGAGCATTCTCGTCCTTCATAATTAGAATTTTCCCATCGTTTATAAGCAGTCCGGCCACTCGATAGTTGAACCTACCAACCTCTGTTTTAAATGAAATGTCCATTTCCCCACCCCTTTTTTAATTTCATTATTTACCTAAAAGATGTACAGTGTTCAGTCATTATTATGACCTATCCGCTTGTCACTTACAATTTAACTTTTATTTTCATAATCTTAGCACTTAGATCCTCCTTAGGTATGGAGGAAAATTATATTTTTCCGTTCTACTATATGCATTTTTTAAAAATACAGTTTTTACGGATTATACTATAATTTTATACTGTTCATTTCATCCATAAGCTTTTATGTCTAATAATTTGTTGAGGAAATTAATAAACGGATAAGTAATATACCACTAGTAAACGAAGAGATATAGCAAGATAAGGATAAGAAGCTATATATTAAAAACGATAAAGTAGGCTTATAAATATCCTATTACTATAAACTTTTGTATAATAGATTTAACGGATATTTATGAATCCTAACAGATATTAATTACTAGATAGTTAGTGAATGCTATCTTTAAACACTACAGGGGGAAAAAGCGATGACGATTTTACTGGTAGATGACAACACGGTCAATCTATTTGTAATAGAAAAAATGTTAGATAGTGCTGGTTATAAGGATACAGTTTCTCTTAAATCAGCTCAGGAGCTATTTGACTATTTACAGATCAATGAGCAGAATCCAACCTGTAATTCGGTAGATTTAATTTTACTAGACATTATGATGCCTGAAATAGATGGACTTGAAGCTTGTAGACGGATTAAAGAGCAAGAAAGATATAAGGATATACAAATAATTTTCGTAACAGCCTTAGAGGATAAGAAGAAATTAGCAGAGGCGTTGGATGTCGGTGGAAGTGACTATATAACGAAGCCGATTAACAAGGTAGAGCTATTAGCTCGAATTAGAGTAGCTCTTCGTTTAAAAGCAGAGTTAGACTGGCATAAGCAGCATGAAAACAAAATCCAGTACGAATTGGATTTAGCTACTCATGTGCAAAGAAGCCTCTTGAGTCCTCCTTTAAAAAGAGATGATATACAAATCGAAGTCTCCTATCTTCCTTCCTTTAATTTAGCCGGAGATATGTATTATTGGCATAAAATAAGTGATAATCGATATGCTGTTATTTTACTGGATATGATGGGGCATGGTATATCAGCTTCCTTAGTATGTATGTTCATATCTTCTGTATTAAGAGAGGCCATCAAACAATTAGTAGAGCCAGAGCTTGTGATTAAAGAGCTAAATCGTTATATGGTTTTAATACATAATGAAAAGGTAGGCATACCATATTATTTTACAGCTGTTTATATGGTTGTAGATACGGATCAAAAAACGGTAGAATATGTTAATGCTGGGCACCCGTCTGGATTTGCTTTAATCGATGATGAAAAGGTTGTTCCTATAAAGAAAAGTTGCTGTGCAGTTGGCTTCTTTGATGAAATTAAAGTGAAGAAAGAAATCATTACGTACGAAAAGGATATTCAAATTGTTTTATATACAGACGGAGTCTTAGAAGGAATGGGACCAGATGAGATAGAGTCTGAAAAGCAAATTGAAATATTAACTTCAAAAAAATGGGATCATTCTCATGCTTTAATCGATAATCTATTGCCGAAGGAAAAACAGCAGAATCAACCGGATGATATGTGCGTCCTAATGATTCAGTGCAAATAACATCTATTTAAGAGACAAGGCTAGATGCAGAATATTCTAAAAGAAAAGCTCTGGACATTTCACAATCGTAAAATGTCCAGAGCTTTGTTACTTACGAACAAGATGGTCTTGTGATACCAACTGTTCAATAGTCAAGATTTCTAATTGTTCGCGTTTATTGGTTTTATTTTTAGTCTTCCTGTCCATCACCTCATTCATTTTACAGGTGACCCCGTTGATTGGAGTGAAGAACGGCGACTCCTGTGGGAACAGCACGAGCTGAAGACCCTGGACTGAGCGCAGCGAGGGAAGCGGCTGAAGCCGTGCCCACGGAAAGCGCCCGTTCGTAGCGGAAATCAACTCTTCCTCGCGTTACTTCTCTTTTAAAAGAAAAAAGACTGGAGGCAAACTCCAAAATTTCTGGAGTTTGTCTACAGTCTGAATGGAAGCCAAGTATCTTGGCTTCACGTTTTCCTTTTCTTATTTAAATCTTTGATAGATTCTTTCGCTACCAACTAATTCTTGATAGTTTTCCATTACACGTGAAAACTTCAAGGTTTCTTTGTCACCTAATCCTAATACTCCTTCAGGGCTCAAGCTTTGATAAAACAATTGCTGGACTTGCTCCTGCAACTCAGAGTTAAAGTAGATGAGTACATTCCGACAAATGATTACATGAAATTCATTGAATGACTGATCAGTTACCAAGTTATGCTGAGCGAAGATAATATTTTCTAAAAGGGTTGGATGAAAGTATGCATGTTGAGAGTCCGTCTTATAATACTCTGAAAAGGCTTTGCTTCCCCCGGCAAGCATATAATTTTTCGTATATGCTTGCATCTTTTGAATCGGAAAAATACCCTTACTAGCCTTTTCTAATACTTGCTCGTTCATATCCGTTGCATATATGACTGCTTTATCCTTCAGCCCTTCTTCTTCTAGCAGAATGGCCATTGAGTAAACCTCTTCTCCAGTCGCACAGCCTGCATGCCATATGCGGATTTCAGGGTATTCTCTTAAAATCGGTACTACTTCTTCTCGGAAGGCCTTAAAAAAGCTAGGATTTCGGAACATTTCCGTAACATTGATCGAAAAATCATTTAGCAATTGCTCTAAGTAACTCTCTTCATGAATTACTTTTTCTAGCAAACCTGTGATGGTCGAAATACCATTGATTTTCATTCGATTGTGTATTCTGCGTGAAATAGAAGATTTATTGTACTGCCGAAAATCAAATCCTGATAAACGATATATCGCTTCTAGAAGAAAGTCTACTTCCATTTCCTCGTACTTAATATTAATGCCCTCTAGCTCACCATTTTCATAATAATTGTCCATATCATTACTCCCTTAAGATGCTAACCAAACTCGAAGAACTGAGAATAATTGATCTAGATTTAATGGTTTACTAATATAATCAGAAGCTCCTGCTTCTAGACATTTATCTCTATCATTCTTCATCGCTTTTGCAGTCAATGCGATAATCGGTAATTCCGTTAGAGATAGATCATTTCTAATTCTAGACATTGTCTCATATCCATCCATATTAGGCATCATGATATCCATAAGCACGACATCTATTTCAGCGTTACTTTGAACTATGTCTAAGCATTCCAAGCCGTCTTTAGCAACGAGAATGTTAATACCTTTTCTTTCTAAAGTAGTTTTCAGTGCATAGATATTTCGGTAATCGTCATCTACTATTAATACATTCTTATTAGAAAATACATTTGCATCCTCAGGTAGAGACTCTAACCTTTCTTCTTGCACTTTTATCTTTTGTTCTTGCTCTTCTAATGTTGGGTGTTCCTGTGGTACCTCTTGTTCTTCTTCTACAATAGGTTGCTCTGTAGAGGCTACCTCTTTAAAACCTACTTGGAGCTGCTCTAAAATCGGTCCATTAGGAAGACTTGGTACAACTAGAGTAAAGGTACTACCCGAACCTTCCTCACTCTGAAGTGTTATCCAACCCCCTAGTAGATTAGCAAACTCTCTACAAATAGATAGTCCTAAACCAGTTCCTCCATACTTGCGAACTGTTGCACCATCGGCTTGCTGGAACGATTCAAAGATTAGCTCATGCTTATCTTTAGGAATACCAATTCCGGTATCCACGATAGAAATCTCAATCCATTCTTTACTGATTTCTTGCATTTGTTCAGTTTGTTTCTTAGCTTCCAATTGCTTAATTGTTAACTCAACGGAGCCCTTTTCAGTAAATTTGAATGCGTTAGATAATAAATTTTTAATAATCTGTTGGAATCGTTTCTCATCCGTGAAGAAAATATCAGGTACATCTTCTTCCTTCATAACATGAAAATCTATATTTTTCTTTTGTGCAACCGGTGAGAACAAATGATCCATCTGGGACGGTAGTTCACTTAAATTAACTTCCTCAAACAATACTTCAATCTTCCCTGCTTCTACTTTGGAAAGATCTAAAATGTCATTGATCAAGGATAGTAAATCCTCACCAGACGAATGAATGACTCTTGCAAACTCTACCTCATCCTCTGTCAAATTAGCTTTTCCGTTTTCTGAAAGCATTTCTGAAAGTATTAAAATACTGTTTAATGGAGTACGCAATTCGTGAGACATATTAGCTAGAAACTCTGATTTATAATTAGAATGGAGCGTTAATTGCTCTGCTTTTTCTTCCAACTCTTGACGAATTTTTTCTAATTCTTCTGTTTTAGCTTCTGCATCCTTCGTTCTTTCCTCTAATTGTTCATTAATTTGAGTGAGTTCTTCTGTTTGCATTTGAAGCTCTTCTGATTGAGTTTGAAGCTCCTCAGATTGAGTTTGTAGCTCTTCTGACTGTGCTTGTAGCTCTTCTGTCATAGCTCTTGATTCATTTAGAAGTCGTACAATTTCCATACGCCCCATTACACTATTAACAGATAAACCAAACGTTTCAACAATCTGCGTTACGAGCTGTTGCTGAAGCTTATCGTATTCAGACATAGTTGCCAACTCTAGCACTGCTATTACTTCACCCTCAAACAAAATAGGAACTATAAAAATACTTTTTGGTGGTACTTCACCAAGTCCAGTAGAAATAAAGCGATAATCGTTTGGAATTTCATTAAAAACAAAGGCCTTATTCTCCAGTGCACATTGTCCGATTAAACCTTGTCCTAAACGGAAGCTTTCTCTGCCAATCTCTTTTTCGGGATTAGAATCAGCAAATGCTGCCTTTTTTACATACCGTGTCTCTTGATCGTTAGACTCTCTGACATAAAATGCTCCATAAGAGGAATTAGTTAATCTGGATATCTCAGACATGAACACATTAGCTAGCTTATCAATTGATCCGACGCCTTGATATTTTGTCACTGTTTCTGCAAGACTTGTTTGAAGCCATTCTCTATCCTCAAGATTATCCAATAGCTCATTTGTTGCATTTGCTAAGTCTCTAATCTCATCGTTTGTAGTAACTGCAATTCTTTCCTTACTGACTCCATTTTCGGATGCTATCTTTTTAATAGTGTCCGTAACATCTTTAACCGTTTTGACGATTGATTTGGAAACCTGACTAGCCATAATAATAGCTATGGCTGATACAATTACTAATAGGCCAAATAATGCGATAGTCAGCATATTATTTCGATCATCTAGCTTCTGAGCCTCTTTTTGTGCCGAGTCTCTTTCAATCTCTCTAAAATCATTGAATTGGTTTCGGATAGATTGCATGTATTCTCTACCGCGATCATTTGCATAGAACTGCTGAATTGCTTCATCATCGTTATTCCTTTTAAATACGATGGCACGTTCTCCGGCCTCCGCCATCCATACCTCAATGGTTCCTTTAATTTCCACTAATTTTTCTTGCTGATTTGGCTTGTCCTTTAATAGGTTATAGAGCTGTTCAAACTCTAACTGCCATTGTTCTTCCGCCTTATAATATGGCTCCAAGTAACTTTCGTTGCCTGTAATGATGTAGCCTCGTTGACCGGCTTGCATATCCATAACAAATTTTTCTACATTATTTGTAAATGTTTCAACTTCGGTATTATATTGTATTAAATCATTTCTCTCTTGTTGGAGAGAACGAATTTGATTGTTTAATATGATAACGGAAGCAAATAAACATACAATAATAATAATGTAGCCAACAGTAATTTTAGAACGTAGGCCGAACTTAAATTTATCCCCCATGTTTAATTCCTACCTTTATTTAGTTTTGCACTCTATTAATACTATATGAAATGGATATAAAATAACAGTTTTTCTGCTTATTAATTATTTACTAATTAACTATATTATCCTATGTGAGATTTGAAATGGGAATAAGCGCTACTATTAGGTAATTTTATTCATAAGAATGAAAAAGACTGCATACTCCTCAATATTCTCTGAGTGAGTATGCAGTCTGTGTTTACGATGTTTTATTTTTTGATTAATTCTAGGTCAACTGGGATAGAAGCTTCCACTTCTTCTCCTTTTAATGCTTTGACAGCTGCTTCCATTGCCTTTTCACCAATTTGTTCTGGCTTTTGAGCTATTGTACCAGCAAGCTTACCATTCTCGACAGATTTTACAGCATCATCCGTAGCATCAAAACCGATGACAATTATGTCTTTTCCTGCAGATTCGATTGCTTCTAAAGCTCCTAGAGCCATCTCATCGTTATGAGCGAATACACCTTTGATGTCAGGATTAGCTTGAAGAATGTTTTCCATTACTGTTAAGCCTTCTGCACGGTTAAAGTTAGCAGTTTGCTTAGCTACTACATCTAACTTTCCATCAGCTACATTATTAAATCCTTCTCCGCGGTCACGAGCAGCAGAAGATCCTGCAACGCCTTCTAATTCGACTACAGCTGCACCTTCTCCAACTAACTCAAGTAAGTATTCACCTGCAAGCTCTCCACCTGCAACGTTATCGGATGCAATATGAGCTACTATTTCTCCACCCTCTGAGCTACGGTCAACTGTTACTACTGGAATATTAGCTGCATTTGCAGATTCCACAGATGAAACTACCGCTTGAGAGTCAACTGGATTAATAATGATCAAATCCACGCCTTGTTGGATTAAATCCTCTACATCACTTGCTTGCTTAGAAGCATTATCTTGTGCGTCTACCACCGTTACGGCAGCACCTAATTCCTTAGCCTTTGCTTCTGCTCCATCACTTAAAGTTACGAAAAATGGATTGTTTAAAGTAGAAACAGATAAACCAATTTTGTAATCACCCTCTGAACCAGTAGATCCTTTTTCAGAATCTGATTTCTCAGAGCCAGGTGAATCCAATGAACATGCTGCTAGAAACATTGATACGATTAACAGTAAAGCAAAATAAAGTTTTTTCATGAAGTTATTTCTCCTTTATGCTGTTTTTTTACGATCGATTAATACTGCTAATAATATAACTGCACCCTTCACCACTTGCTGGAAGAAGGAGGATACACCAATTAAATTTAGACCATTATTCAAGACACCGATTATAAGTGCCCCGATTAAAGTACCAACAATCCAACCACGACCACCTGTTAAGCTTGTACCACCAAGTACTACAGCTGCGATGGCATCCAACTCAAACATGTTACCGGCAGTAGGCTGAGCTGAATTCAAACGAGACGTTAAAATAAGAGAAGCAAGTGCTGCTAGAGCACCGGTTAATGCATAAACATAAATTTTAATACGGCCAACCTTAATACCAGAAAGGCGAGAGGCCTCCTCATTACCTCCGACCGCATAAACCCGACGGCCAAATGTTGTCTTTTTCAAGATAAAGTATAGAACTCCAAATGCAGCAGCCATTGTTACGACTGGTACAGGTATACCTAAGAAATATCCTTTCCCAATCATTTGAAAAGATACAGAATCGCCTAAACCTGATATTGGTCTACCTTCTGTGTAAACTAATGTCAATCCTCGGTATATAGTCATTGTTGCTAAAGTAGCGATAAATGGAGCAACATTTCCTTTAGAGATAATAATTCCGTTAATTGCTCCTAGAACAGCTCCCAAAATTAGACCTATTAGCATTGCTAAAATTGGATCCATTCCGCTAGCAAGTAATCCAGCTGTAACTGCTCCTGTCAGAGCTAAAATCGATCCAACTGATAGGTCGATTCCTCCTGTCAAAATAACGAAGGTCATCCCAAACGCGATAAGCGCATTAATAGAAACCTGTCTAAGCACATTCATCAAGTTATTTACGGTTAAAAAGTTAGGACTTAAAATAGTGATGATGACCACTAGTAAGATAAGTCCTAGCAATGGCCCTAGTTTTTGTAATACTGATTGTGAGCTAGATTTTAGCAACTTTGTCCCCTCCGGTAGCGTAATGCATTATTTTTTCTTGTGTCATTTCTTCTTTGGTAACTTCACCGGTTAACTTTCCTTCATGCATCACGAGCACTCGGTCGACCATTCCAATGATTTCAGGAAGCTCGGAGGATACCATAATGATAGATACTCCATTTTCTGCAAGCGTGTTAACAATGGAGTAAATTTCTTTTTTCGCGCCTACGTCTACACCTCTTGTTGGTTCATCCAATATTAAAATATCTGGTTCAATACCTAGCCATTTAGCAATGACTATCTTCTGTTGATTTCCCCCGCTTAATGATTTAACGGTTTGATCTGGACCAGAAGTACGCACACCTAGTCTTTTTACCATGGAATCATAGAGGCTTTTTTCTTTTTGCGTATTCACAACACCATTTTTAGATATTTTATTAAAATTTGTAATACCTAAATTTTCTTTAACGGAGAAATCTAAAATCAATCCTTCAGATTTTCTATCCTCTGTTACGAAACCAAAGCCAAGCTTTATCGCATCTTGCGGAGTATTTATTTTCACTTGTTTACCATCAAGTATTAGCTCTCCACTATCGAGCTTTTTATAACCAAATAGGGATTGAACTACCTCTGTTCTTCCTGCACCCATTAGGCCAGCGATACCAAGTATTTCTCCTTTTCGTAACTCAAACGAAATGTCCTCAAAGTAACCTTTTCTCGTTAAGTTTTTTGCTACTAGCTTTACATCCCCGATTTTAGATTCCCTATCTGGAAAACGTCCGCCTAGCTCTCTCCCAACCATCATTTGTACAATTTCATTAAAGTTTGTTTCTTTTATATTTCTAACACCTACATAGCTTCCGTCACGTAGAATGGTGATGCGGTCACATATAGCAAAGATTTCTTCCATTCGGTGGGAAATATAAACGAAGGATACACCTTTCGCCTGCAATGCTCTAATTGTTTCAAAAAGCGTCTCTATTTCTCTGTCGGTTAATGCTGCTGTCGGCTCATCCATAATGATGACCTCTGCATTAGAAGAAATGGCTTTTGCAATCTCAACTATTTGCTGCTTACCAACGGAAAGATTTCTTGCAGTCGTCTTTACGTCTATGTCTAATCCCAGACTTAGCAGTACCTCTCTAGCTGCTTTGTTCATTTCCTTTGTTTTTAAAATCCCCGATTTCCCAAAGGTTTTTTCGTTTCCAAGAAATAAATTCTCTGCCACTGATAGATCCGGAAGTATATTAAGCTCTTGGTGAATTACAGCTATCCCAGCCTGCTCTGCTTCCTTTGGGTTTTTAAACTCAACTGGTTTTCCTTTAATAGTGATTTCACCAGAATCTTTTGAATAGATACCTGTAAGAATTTTCATTAAGGTAGACTTACCTGCACCGTTTTCTCCCATTAGCGCATGGATTTCTCCAGGTGCTATTTCGAATTCAACATTATTTAACACGGTATTTCCATTAAAGGCCTTCGTAATACCAGTCATCTTAATCATTGCTTCCACCACCTTTAAAATATGACACCAGCTTGTAAGATTACATTCGCATAAGGACTAGCCTCTCCAGTTCTTATAATAACTTTGGAACTTCTAGTCATTGCTTTAAATTCTTCATGTGAGACTTCAGAAATTTGTTCAATAGATTTATTCACTACATAATGCATTTTTGCATTAGCAGCCTTCATCTCAGCCGCAACATAAGCCTTTTCCACTACTAAATCGTCTAGCACAACTGCTAAAATTTCATCGAATGATGGTTTCCCAAGGATATAAGCTAAATCGATGCACGTAACGCCCTCAGGAATTGGTAACCCACAATCTCCTATTGTAATTTGATCGGTATGTCCTAGCTTTGCAAAAATCCCAGCTAAATCACGATTTAATATGCCATGTTTTTTCAATTGCTAACACCCTCTAATCTTTTTACTACTTCCACGTGGCTTGGCATACCGCCCTGAGCACCAAATTTTTCTACAGACAAAGAGGCAGATGCATTTGCGTAACGAACCGCTTCTTCTAAACTTAAATCTTGTCCAAGAGCGTGAGCCAGTGCTCCGTTAAATGTGTCACCTGCACCTGTCGTATCTACTGCAGTTGTTTTAAATCCGGGTACGAGAATATGTTTCGTCCCATCAAAATATCTAGCACCTTCACTGCCTAATGTAACAATTAGCTTGTTCGGATACTTTTCCAATGTCGCTTCCATATCTTCACCAAATATTAACTCGCACTCTGTTTCATTTGGTGTTAGATAAGCAACGTAGTCCATAAATTCTAGCTGGAATCCACTAGCCGGCGCAGGGTTAAGTAATACAGGCACATTTAATTCTTGACATAGCTTTAACGCGTATTTCACAACAGGTATTGGAATTTCAAGCTGCATGATCACAAACTTGCTTTGCTGAATCGTTTCTTTCATTCTTTTGATGTTCGCCTCAGTTAGCAAATAGTTTGCTCCAGGAACGACGATAATTCTGTTATCCCCGTCGGATAATAAAATATTGGCGATTCCAGTAGCAGCATCCTCTGTTTGTATGACTGAATCAGTATTTACGCCATTTGCTTTAAGGTCCTCCAATAGTTCTCTTCCAAAGCTATCCGCTCCTACGCTAGCAAGCATATGTACATCGCTCCCTAAGCGCGCTGCTGCGACTGCCTGGTTTGCTCCTTTACCGCCAGGAACAGTCGTAAATAGTTGTCCTAAAACTGTTTCTCCTTGAACAGGAAAGTTGTCTGTTTGTACTACTATATCCATGTTCATACTGCCTATTACTGTAATCATCGTTGTTCGCTCCTTGTCGTTCCCCGTTCCACTAGCTCTACAGGTACTTGAATCACTCTTTCATCTATTTCAATTTCTTCAATGATCTTAATAAGTATACGGGTAGCCAAAGCACCCATTTTGTATATGTCCTGAGCTATCGTCGTCAGTCCTGGAGTCAACATTCCTCCAAGTGAAATTCCATCAAACCCCATAATTTGTAGCTCATTAGGAACACTAATCCCCAATGAATGTGCAGCCTTTAAAGCACCAGCTGCCGATACATCTGTACTCGCAAATATGCCGTCCACACCTTTAATATCCGTTAAAAATTGCCTTGCAATCTTCTCTGACTCCCCAAAATGAAAGGGGCTTTCAATAATATGAGTTTGTACTTCTTTTCCTTCTACTGCCTGAAGAAATCCAGTAAGTCGATCATCAGCAGGACCAAGCCCTTTAGGTCCTCTCATAAACACGATATTTTGACAGCCTTTTTCCAACAAGTAATTCGTTCCCATTAGTGCTCCTTCCACATTATTGGAGGAAATAGTCGGAATAGATTCATGAATCATCCGGTCTAATGCCACAAGAGGTACTTTTAAATCCTCGTAGTGGCTTGCACGAAGCTGGTTTGTCGTTACGATAAAACCTGCTACATATTTTTGCTTTAAAGTATCTATATAATGTATTTCTTTTTCAGATTTTTCATCAGAATTACACAGTACTACTGTATATCCATAAGATAATGCAATATCTTCTACCGCTCGAGCGAGCTCTGGAAAGAATGGATTTGTAATATCAGGAACAATTAGCCCTATAAAGTTTGTTTGCTTTGTCGTTAAAGATCTTGCTATTTGATTAGGTATATATTCTAATTTTTCAATAGCTCTTTTAATCTTGAGCTTTGTATCTTCACTGATATACCCTTTACTATTTAAATAACGGGATACAGAAGCAACGGAAACACCAGCTTCTTTTGCTACATCTCTAATGTTTGCCATCTGTTTTCCCCTCTTCTTAAAATGTGTAACCGGTTACACACAATATAACAAGGAGTTTTAGAACTGTCAATAAAAAATTGTACTACACTTTCCCTACCGCACATTTTTGTTCTATAACAGTGCATTTTCTAGCCTTTAAGGAACTTAAAGACCTATTATTCGTAATATTCATTGAATATAAAATAAAACCAAAGGATGAAATCTATGATTTTTAAAATATGGAAGATTACTAAACGTATTGTTTTAGGAGTGGTCGCTCTTTTTGTTCTATGGTTTGTTGGTCATCAGTTAATGTCTTTATATGAAAAAAACAAATATGAAGCGATTGGCCAGCTTGTAGAAGTAGATGGAAAAGAAATGCATGTTTATGAAAAAGGAGCAGGAGATAACACCATTGTTTTATTATCAGGACTCGGAACTGCTGCCCCTGCCCTTGACTTCGAGCCACTAGTTAAAGAACTTTCAGTGGATAATAGAGTTATTGTCGTAGAGCCATTTGGTTACGGTTGGAGTGACAAGACTGATACAAAACGTAGCGTGGAAAATATTGTAGAGGAAATAAGGACTGCTCTATTACAGTTAAACATCCAAGAGCCATATATTCTAATGCCTCATTCTATTTCTGGGGTTTATAGCATGTATTATGCAAATAAGTACCCTGAACAGATAAAAGCCATCATCGGTATTGATCCAACCCTGCCCCAGGCACTCGAATATTTCGAAGAGAATGCTCCTACAATGCCAAAAGCTTTAAGCATTATGGCTCCTAGTGGGATTGCCCGATTGGCTATGTACATTACTCCAGATAGTTTTTTACCAATAGCAGAGGAAAATACATATTCTAAGGAAAACTTAAAAATGACGAAGCTTATTTCATCCTGGAATGGCTATAACCGAAATGTCATTAATGAGACCAACCTAATCCAAGAAAATATGGAGTTAACAAAGGAACTTACCTTCCCTCCAGATTTGCCTGTCATGATATTTACGAGTAACGCCGAAAAGACAAATGAGGACGGGAAATCGAATATTACTTTTTATGAATCCCAATTAAAAAACAGTGCGTTGAGTAAGCTTATTCCTTTAGAGGGTCATCATTATTTACACTGGACTCAATCGGAAACCATGAGTGACGAGGTGAGGGAATTTATAAAGATGATGGATTAGAATTTTTGAGGGTAGGGAAATAACTAATTCACGTCTTTACATTTTAAAGAGTAACTAATTTCTTCTCCATTATCGTTGTTTGGAGAGGAGGCGGCGACTCCTGGGGGAATAGCGCGAGCTGAAAGCCCCGCAGGAGCAAGGCGAGGGCACTGAAAAAGTACTTTTAAAACGCTTAGAGTAGAGTTGAATAAAGCTTCCTATTTCCTAAATCCGTGTCTTTCCGTTCCGAGCGGATGCTTTCCTGGGGGCGGCCCGGCAAGCCTTCTCCCTCG
>JBEMAY010000040.1:0-27546 GCA_040274765.1 Psychrobacillus sp. | reverse complement strand
CCGCTGGTTATCAATTGTCTGGAGTTTTTATAAAAAGCTTTGCACAACAAAAAATCCCGAACCTATCGTCAAACAACCCTACATCTAAAGAGCAGGGAGTGGATATTAAGATATGACGGATGGGAAGTTTAAAAGGAAAGAAGCTATTGCCCTTTCGTATAGACCTGGTCAATCGGATGCTCCTACTGTAGTAGCCAAGGGGAAAGGGAAAATTGCAGAAAACATTTTAGAAAAGGCGTCAGAGCATTCTGTACCGATACAAGAGGACGCTAGTTTAGTAGAACTACTAGGAAAGTTGGACATTAACCAATCCATACCAGAAGAACTGTACCAGGCAGTTGCAGAGGTTTTTGCATTTGTGTATAGGGTAGACAAAGAAAAGGGAGAAAAGTAATATTTTCTCCTTTTTATCACAGAATAGAACATGAAAGTAAAAATTCTTAAAAAAACATAGAATCTACAAAGAGTTTCTTCTCTTTGTAGATTGAATTTATAAACCAGTATGGACTATTTCCAGTATGCAGATCGTTCCCTTGGAGAGCTTCTGAGATTAAAACGGGAATCAATTCTAGATGATTTGTTAAGCAAATGATTTACTTTGTTTTTTCAATCATTTTCTTCTGTCAAAATACAAATTATGAGACGGGTTGATTAACGCTTTTTTTTAGGAAATAGTAAGTAGGTTGTCGATTCATAAAGATTGAATATTCTATGTTTTTTGTAGTCATAATACTTTTATGGACAATTTGTGACAGCTTTATTACAATGGTAGAGGTAGCAAATAGTGACAAAAGTTTGAGGGAGGATGTATAAATGAATATCCATGAATATCAAGGTAAACAGCTCCTTAGACAATATGGCGTAGCAGTTTCTAACGGAATCGTTGCTTTTTCTCCAGAAGAAGCAGTGAAGGCCGCTAAGGAACTAGGTTCAGACGTTATTGTTGTAAAAGCCCAAATCCACGCAGGTGGACGCGGTAAAGCTGGTGGGGTAAAAATCGCAAAAAATTTAGATGAAGTACGTGAATATGCAGAAGAACTTTTAGGAAAAGTTTTAGTAACTCATCAAACAGGACCAGAAGGTAAAGAGATTAAACGTCTACTTATCGAAGAAGGTAGTAAAATTAAAAAAGAATATTATGTAGGTTTAGTGTTGGATCGCTCAACTTCTCGTGTAACATTAATGGGCTCTGAAGAGGGCGGTATGGATATCGAGGAAGTAGCAGCAAATACGCCAGAAAAATTATTCTATGAAGAAATTGATCCGGTAGTAGGGTTAACTGGATTCCAAGCTCGTAGAATGGCGTTTAATATGAATATTCCAGCAAAACTTGTAAATAAAGCAGCTAAATTTATGCTTGGTCTATATCAGGTTTATAACGAAAAGGATGCTTCAATTGTTGAAATCAATCCATTAGTAGTAACTGAGGATGACAACGTATTAGCATTAGACGCAAAGTTTAACTTTGATAGTAATGCTTTATACAAACATAAAGACATCTTAGAGCTACGTGACTTCGATGAAGAAGATCCAAAAGAAATCGAAGCATCTAAATATGATTTAAGTTATATTTCTTTAGATGGAAACATCGGATGTATGGTTAATGGAGCAGGTCTAGCTATGGCAACAATGGATACGATTAGCTATTATGGCGGCTCACCCGCTAACTTCCTGGACGTTGGGGGCGGTGCTACAGCTGAGAAGGTTACAGAGGCATTCAAAATTATCTTAGCTGACAAAAATGTAAAAGGTATTTTTGTTAATATCTTTGGCGGTATTATGAAATGTGACGTAATTGCTGAGGGTGTTATCATCGCAGCAAAAGAAGTTGGTCTTCAAGTGCCATTAGTTGTTCGTTTAGAGGGTACAAACGTAGAGTTAGGTAAAAAATTATTAAATGAATCAGGCATCAATATTGTTGCAGCAGATTCAATGGCAGACGGTGCTCAAAAAATCGTTAATCTTGTAGGATAAGAAAGGCAGGGACATAAAATGAGCGTATATATTAATAAAGATACTAAAGTAATTGTTCAAGGAATTACGGGCTCAACTGCTCTTTTCCATACAAAACAAATGCTAGAATACGGCACTAAAATCGTTGCTGGGGTTACTCCTGGTAAAGGTGGAACAGAAGTGGAAGGCGTACCTGTTTTCAATACAGTAGCAGACGCTGTTAAAACTACAGGTGCTAATGTATCTGTAATTTACGTGCCAGCTCCATTTGCTGCTGACGCAATCATGGAAGCAGTTGACGCTGAGTTAGATATGGCTATTTGTATTACAGAGCATATTCCAGTGTTAGATATGGTAAAGGTTAAGCGTTATATGGAAGGTAAGAAAACACGCTTAGTTGGACCAAACTGCCCAGGCGTAATTACTGCTGATGAATGTAAAATTGGTATCATGCCAGGATATATTCATACTAAAGGTCATGTCGGCGTAGTCTCACGTTCAGGAACTTTAACTTACGAAGCTGTTCATCAATTAACTCAAGCAGGTATCGGTCAAACGACTGCTGTCGGTATTGGTGGGGATCCAGTTAACGGGACTAACTTTATCGATGTGTTAAAAGAGTTTAACGAAGATGAAGATACTTATGCAGTTGTTATGATCGGAGAAATCGGTGGTACTGCTGAAGAAGAGGCTGCAGAATGGATCAAGGCTAACATGAAGAAGCCAGTAGTAGGATTTATTGGTGGACAAACTGCACCTCCTGGAAAACGTATGGGTCATGCTGGAGCGATTATCTCTGGTGGGCAAGGTACGGCAGAAGGCAAAATTAAAGCAATGGAAGCTGCTGGCATGAAAGTAGCTGCAACTCCATCTGTAATTGGCGAAACGTTAATTGAAGCTATTAAAGAAGCAGGGATTTACGACGCTTGTAAAACACATTAATATTTATTAGTGCGACTCATCGATTGATGGGTCGTGCTTTTTATAAACAATTTTTTCTCATTTGCCTGTCGATGGGTAAAAAACATAAAAGGGGTTAATTGATGATAGAACAAACTTTCAAAAAAAGATTACTCGCGCTTCATTATGTCTTTCCTGTACCTCTCCCTAAATTAATTCCACTCCTTAAAGTAACTTCAGATTTATCTCAACTAGAAAACATCCAACCAAACCTACTTGCTAAACTATGTAATATTTCTATTGAAAGAGCAATTCATTTAAAAAATATGTATAGAGAGTTAGTTTATCATCCACTACTTGAAACCTATGAAAAACATAATATTATACCAATCGCTTACAATGATAATAGTTACCCAGAAAGTCTTTTAAAATTATATGATCCACCCGTGATTTTATATGCTAAAGGTGATTTAAGCCTCCTAGCTAACGAGAAAAAAATAGCTATTATTGGCTCTAGAAAGGCCACTTCCTATTCAGAAAAAAGTATAGAAAAGATACTGCCCCCCCTAATAAAACAACATTATGTTATTGTAAGTGGTCTTGCAAGGGGAGCGGATACACTTGCCCATAGAAAAACAATAGAAATGGACGGCAAAACAATGGGTGTATTAGGCACCGGCTTTTTTAATATATATCCTAAGGAAAACGAAGATTTAGCGAAAATTATGTCGAAGAGCCACTTACTAGTAACAGAATATCCTCCATATATTACTCCAAAAAAGTGGAATTTTCCAATGAGAAATAGGATTATTAGCGGTTTGTCGTTAGGTGTCGTTATTACAGAGGCAAAGAAGAAGAGTGGTACAGTTTCTACAATGGAGCATGCCTTAGAAAATGGAAAAGAAATTTTTGCAGTCCCAGGATCTATTCATTCTGACCTATCAGAAGGCCCGCATCACTTGATACTAGAAGGTGCAAAGCCTATTTGGAACGGCCATCAAATTCTTGAGGAATTAAGATAAAATGTATAAAATTTAAAATTTAGAATTGAAAAGTCTTGCAAAAGTTAAGAAACTGTTATACATTTTGCAACAGGTATTTGTTTTGCAGATTGAAGCGAGTTACCTTCTATAAGGAGGCACATCTATGTCGGATTATTTAGTTATAGTAGAATCGCCAGCGAAGGCAAAAACGATTGAGCGATATTTAGGAAAGAAATATAAAGTAAAAGCATCGATTGGACATGTAATAGATCTACCTAAGAGTCAAATGGGTGTCGATGTGGAAAATAATTACGAACCAAAATATATTACAATACGTGGTAAAGGGCCAGTCCTACAGGATTTAAAAAATGCGGCCAAAAAAGCAAAGAAAGTATATCTCGCAGCTGACCCTGACAGAGAAGGGGAAGCAATCGCTTGGCATTTAGCAAAGTCCCTAAATGTTGATTTAGAATCAGACTGCCGTGTAGTATTTAACGAAATAACTAAGGATGCTATACTAGAATCATTTAAGCATCCAAGACCACTTGATAAGGATTTAGTAGATGCTCAGCAGGCAAGACGAGTTTTAGATCGTCTTGTAGGATATAATATTAGTCCTATTCTATGGAAGAAAGTTAAAAAAGGTCTTTCAGCAGGTCGTGTACAATCCGTTGCTCTGCGACTAATAATTGATCGTGAACGAGAAATTGAGAAATTTGTTCCAGAGGAATATTGGTCAATCGAGGGTAAATTTGAAAAAGGTAAAAAAGCATTTGAAGCTCTTTACTTTGGCAAAGAAAAAGAAAAAGCTAAGCTTACCAACGAGGATGAGGTTAAAGCGGTATTAAACCTCATGAAGGGCAAGAAATTTGAAGTTACAAATGTTACTAAAAAAGAAAGAAAGCGCAATCCCGCGCCTTCATTCACTACCTCTTCACTACAACAAGAGGCAGCTAGAAAATTAAACTTTAGAGCTAGAAAGACAATGATGCTTGCTCAACAGCTTTACGAAGGAATAGACCTTGGCAAAAAGGAAGGTACTGTTGGTCTTATCACTTATATGCGTACAGATTCTACTAGAATTTCAGATACAGCTAAGGCAGACGCTGCTGAATTTATAAAAAGTGAATATGGATCAGACTTCCTTTCGGTGAAGAAGGCTGAGAAGCAAGATAAAAAAGCACAGGATGCGCATGAAGCAGTTCGACCTACTAACGTACTAAGAACACCAGAATCTTTAAAGGCAATATTATCTCGAGATCTTTACCGTCTATATAAACTTATTTGGGAAAGATTCGTTGCTAGTCAAATGGCACCAGCAACGTTAGATACAGTTGCGATAGATTTGAAAAACGGCGAAGTGATCTTCAGAGCAAATGGATCTCAAGTGAAGTTTGCTGGTTTTATGAAGGTTTATGTAGAAGGCTCAGATGACCAAACAGATGACAAAGATAAATTGTTGCCTGCTATGGAAGTTGGAGATAAAGTAAATGCTACTGAAATAGAGCCTAAGCAGCATTTCACACAGCCACCTCCGCGTTACTCCGAGGCGAGACTTGTTAAAACTTTAGAGGAACTTGGAATAGGTAGACCATCAACGTATGCACCAACTTTAGATACAATACAAAAGAGAGGCTATGTTGCTCTTGAAACGAAAAGATTTGTGCCAACAGAGCTAGGAACAATTATCCACCAGCTTGTTTCGGAATTCTTCCCCAAAATTGTAGATATCGAGTTTACTGCCCAAATGGAAAAGGATTTGGATAGTGTAGAAGAAGGTCAGGTCGAATGGAAGAAAATAATTGATGCGTTCTATGTTGAGTTTGAAAAACATTTGGAACATGCAGAAGCTGAAATGGAAAAAATCGTTATAAAGGATGAGCCTACTGGTGAGGATTGTGAAGAATGTGGCTCTCCGATGGTATACAAGCTTGGTCGCTATGGTAAATTTATGGCATGTAGTAATTTCCCCGACTGTAGAAATACAAAGGCAATTGTTAAAGAAATTGGTGTGAAGTGCCCGTCATGTGAAGAAGGGCAGATTGTTGAACGCAAAAGTAAAACAAAACGCTTATTCTATGGTTGCAATCAGTATCCTACATGTGAGTTCCTATCTTGGGATAAACCGATTAGTAGACAATGTCCAAAATGTAATGAAATGCTTGTAGAGAAAAAGTTGAAAAAAGGAATACAAATACAATGTGTTGCGTGTGATTATAAGGAAGACCCGCAAAGTTAGAAAGAAGGATACGACATGACTGAAATAGTAAACGTTATTGGAGCAGGATTAGCCGGAAGTGAGGCAGCTTGGCAAATAGCTAGCAGAGGTGTTAAAGTACGTCTCTTTGAAATGCGCCCTGTTAAACAAACTCCAGCCCATCATACAGACAAATTTGCAGAGCTTGTTTGTTCAAACTCTTTAAGAGCAAACAATTTAACAAATGCTGTTGGGGTTATTAAAGAAGAAATGCGTATGTTAAATTCTCTAATTATCTCGTCAGCAGACAATAGTAGCGTTCCAGCAGGTGGTGCTCTTGCAGTAGACAGACATGACTTTGCAGGGAGAGTAACTGACGCTATTAGAAACCATCCTCTTATTGAGATTGTAAATGAAGAAGTAACTGAAATACCAGAGGGTATTACAGTAGTGGCTACAGGTCCCTTAACATCTCCTGCTTTAGCAGAGAAAGTAAAAGAGGTTACTGGGCAGGATTATTTATACTTCTATGATGCTGCTGCACCGATCGTGGAAAAAGAGAGCATTGATATGGATAAGGTATACTTAAAATCTAGGTACGACAAAGGGGAAGCAGCCTATTTAAACTGCCCGATGACGGAGGAAGAGTTTAATCGCTTCTACGATGCTCTAATTGAAGCAGAGGTTGTGCCATTGAAGGAATTTGAAAAGGAAATCTATTTCGAGGGCTGTATGCCGGTAGAGGTTATGGCTGCTAGAGGTAGAAAGACTTTGCTGTTTGGTCCAATGAAGCCGGTTGGTTTAGAAGATCCTAAGACTGGGAAAAGACCATATGCAGTAGTTCAGTTAAGACAGGATGATGCTGCAGGCACGCTTTACAATATTGTTGGCTTTCAAACTCACCTAAAATGGGGTCCGCAAAAAGAAGTGCTAAAGTTAATACCTGGGTTAGAAAATGTGGAGATAGTAAGATATGGTGTAATGCATCGCAATACGTTCATTAATTCGCCATATGTTTTAAAGCCAACATATCAGCTAAAAGCTAACGAGCAAATCTTTTTTGCTGGTCAAATGACAGGTGTTGAAGGCTATGTTGAATCTGCTGGAAGCGGGTTATTAGCCGGCATAAACGCTGCAAAATTGGCAAAAGGTGAAGAGTTAGTTGTGTTCCCAGCCGAGACGGCTCTAGGGAGCATGGCCCGTTATATAACAGAAGCCAACCCGAATAATTTCCAGCCAATGAATATTAACTTTGGATTGTTCCCTGAGCTACAACCTAAAGTAAGGGATAAGAAAGTGCGCACGGAACAGATGGCTAACCGAGCATTAACAACGATTCAAAATTTTATGAAAAGTACAGCGATATAATTGCTAAAAGCCTCTAAAAAGTTGTATACTTTTAGAGGCTTTTACAATAGATGAATTGGAGTGGTTACTTGTGATTGGTAAAGAGGAACTTCATTCTTTTATTGCACATATACAATTAGAGAAAAATTATTCTAATCTAACAGTTCGAGAGTACGAAAAAGATATTATTCAATTTTTAAATTTTATAGAGGCGGAGGGTGTCCAAGAATTAAATGACGTTGAATATATTCATGCTAGGTTGTATATTACTAAGTTGTATGATGAAAATTTAGCAAGAACGTCTATTTCTAGGAAAATCTCGTCTATCCGATCTTATTACAAATTTTTAAACAAGGAATATAGTATTCGAGACGATGCTTTTCAGTCTTTATATCATCCAAAAAAAGAAACGAGATTACCACAGTTTTTCTACGAAGAGGAAATGGAAAAATTATTCGAGAAAAACAAAGGAACGGATCTAT
The DNA here is from genome assembly GCA_040274765.1 of Psychrobacillus sp. GTDB lineage: Bacteria > Bacillota > Bacilli > Bacillales_A > Planococcaceae > Psychrobacillus. The sequence goes on along the minus strand of JBEMAY010000040.1, from coordinate 19,684 downwards.
TGTCTGTTCGAAATATTGCCATACTTGAATTATTATATGCAACTGGGATGCGTGTGAGCGAACTTATTTCCATTGAAAATAGTCATATAGATAGTAGCTATGGTGTAGTACGTGTTATGGGTAAAGGAAGAAAAGAGAGATACATACCAGTTGGAGACTATGCGCTTGCTGCAGTAGAAGAGTATATGTACAATAGTCGACCTAAGCTGATGAAAAAAACTTCTCATCCATACTTATTTGTAAACAATCGAGGTGAGCATCTTACGACTGACGGGGTGCGTTATATCTTGAATAGTATGATTAAAAAAGCCTCTATGCATACATCTATTTATCCCCATATGCTTCGACATACATTTGCTACTCACCTACTTAACAATGGTGCAGATTTAAGAAGTGTCCAAGAGCTGCTAGGGCACGCACATCTTTCATCGACTCAGGTTTATACTCACGTAACGAAAGAGCATTTAAGAAACACATATATGAATGCCCACCCGAGGGCGTAAATACAGGAGGTCATACAATGGGTTCAATTCATGCAACTACTATATTTGCAGTTAGTCATAATGGAAGCTATGCAATGGCAGGCGATGGTCAAGTTACTTTAGGAAATCAAGTGGTAATGAAGCATACTGCAAAAAAAGTTAGAAGATTGTTTAATGGTCAAGTGATAGCTGGATTTGCTGGTTCTGTTGCAGATGCTTTTACACTTTTCGAGATGTTTGAAGGGAAACTATTAGAGTATAATGGAAACCTTCAACGAGCTGCAGTAGAGTTAGCTAAACAATGGCGAGGAGATAAAATGCTTCGCCAGTTAGAAGCAATGCTTCTAGTAATGGATAAAAAACACTTGTTACTTGTTTCGGGTACCGGAGAGGTTATCGAACCAGATGACGGTATTTTGGCAATTGGTTCCGGTGGTAACTATGCATTAGCGGCAGGAAGAGCATTAAAGCAATATGCTGGAGATAAATTAACAGCAAAGGAAATTGCAGAGGCTGCTTTGACAACAGCTGCAGACATCTGTGTGTTTACAAACCATCAAATCATTGTGGAGGTATTAGGTGAACATGAAGGAAACTAACTTAACCCCTAAACAAATTACAGAGCACTTAAATAAATATATTGTAGGCCAAGAGACAGCAAAGAAAGCGGTAGCGGTCGCATTACGCAATCGCTATAGAAGACAATTGCTTAACGATGAGATGAAAGCAGAAGTAATTCCAAAGAATATTTTGATGATAGGACCAACAGGAGTTGGAAAAACCGAAATTGCTAGAAGGATTGCTAAGCTCACAAAAGCTCCTTTTGTAAAGGTAGAAGCGACTAAATTTACAGAAGTAGGGTATGTAGGTAGAGATGTAGAATCTATGGTGAGAGATTTAGTAGAGGCTGCTATCCGTATTGTGAGAGAAGAAAAAATGGAGGAAGTAAAAGATCAGGCAGTACGTTTGGCTAATGATGCTATTGTAAAACTACTTGTACCTTCTCTAAAAAAGAAGAATACAGGACAGAATCCATTTGAAGCTCTATTTGGCGGAAAGCCTGAAGATGATTCTTCTGACCACGATGATACAGAGGTACGTATAAAACGTTCCCAAATTGCCGAAGATTTAAGAGATGGCAAGCTAGAGGATGAAATAGTGACAGTAGAAGTGACTGAACAGTCCCCATCTATATTTGATGCATTGCAAGGTGGCGGTATGGAAAGCATGGGCATGAATATGCAGGATGCCCTTTCTAACTTGATGCCTAAGAAAAAGAAAAAAAGAAAAATGAAAGTAAAAGACGCTAGAAAAGTATTAACTCAAGAAGAAGCGGGCAAATTAATAGATAATGATGAGTTGTCACAAATTGCCATTGAAAAGACGGAACAAACAGGTATTATTTTTATAGACGAGATGGATAAAATCGCTAGCAAAAATGGTGGAAGCTCTTCTGCGGACGTATCCCGTGAAGGGGTGCAAAGAGATATTTTGCCAATTGTAGAAGGTTCAACAGTTACGACAAAATATGGAGCTGTAAAAACAGACTATATACTGTTTATTGCAGCTGGTGCATTCCATATGTCAAAGCCTTCTGATTTAATCCCTGAACTTCAAGGACGCTTTCCAATTCGTGTAGAGCTTGAGAAGCTTACGAAGGAAGACTTTGTCCGAATTCTAAAGGAGCCTCATCAGTCGTTAATTAAACAATATGAAGCTTTATTATTAACAGAAGAAGTTACTATTTCCTTTTCAGATGAGGCAATTGAAAGAATTGGGGATATCGCATATCAGGTGAACCAAGAAACCGATAATATTGGGGCGAGACGTCTTCATACGATTTTGGAGAAGATTCTAGAAGACTTATCTTACGAGGCTTCAGACATATCTCCTGCTCAGATACAGATAACTCCTGCTTATATTGACTCTAAACTTGACAATATTGTGAAAAACAAAGATTTATCACAATTTATCCTATAAAATCCGATTCTTATTACTTTCAAAAACAATTAAAAACCTTTAGAATATTAAAATAAATAGGAAAATTATAATGGAGGCTTTATTTAAATGAATTTATTAGACAAAACACGCAAAATTAACTCGATGTTACAGGCATCTGCTGGGAAACCAGTTAACTTTAAAGAAATGGCTGCAACATTAAGTGATGTAATAGAATGTAACGCATTTATCGTTAGCAGAAAAGGAAAGCTATTAGGACATGAAGTACACCAACAAATTGAAAATGACCGCATGATTAAAATGATGGAAGAGCGTCAATTCCCTGAAGAATATACAAAAAACCTTTTCCACGTAAGTGAAACGTCATCTAACTTAGATGTATATAGTGAACACTCTGTATTTCCTGAGGAAAATAGAGAATTATTTAAAGATGGTTTAACTACTATTGTTCCTATTATCGGTGGTGGTGAACGTCTTGGTACACTTATTCTAGGACGTCTAAAAGATGAGTTCCAAAATGATGATTTAATCTTAGGTGAGTACGGTGCTACTGTAGTTGGTATGGAAATCCTACGTGAAAAATCAGAAGAAATTGAAGAGGAAGCTAGAAGTAAAGCAGTAGTACAAATGGCTATTAACTCATTATCATATAGTGAATTAGAAGCTATTGAGCATATCTTTGAAGAATTAGACGGAAACGAAGGACTTTTAGTAGCATCTAAAATTGCTGACCGTGTAGGAATCACTCGTTCTGTAATTGTTAACGCTCTTCGTAAACTGGAAAGTGCTGGAGTTATCGAATCAAGATCTCTTGGTATGAAAGGAACTTATATAAAAGTTCTTAATGATAAATTTTTAGCAGAACTTGCACAACTTAAAATGCGATAATATCCCCCAAAAAAATGGAGCCAACTCAAGAATATTCTTGAGTTGGTTTTTTTTGTCTTTGTTTATACTAGTTCTAAACTAAAAAACAAATTCCATAAATCGTCAATTATCTCCAAATGTGACAATTTATTTGTCGAATATATTTAAAAAAAGGATAAAAGGCCTACAAAATTACAAGAAATAGAATAGACACTATGGAACATTTTCTTTACAATTAGATTATTGTGTTTTTAATAGAAAATTAATAAAAATGACTCATATAAAATAAGTAAGGGGGGTATAAAAATGGGAATTTTTAACGGTACCATTGTGAATTTAGAACGAGGTTTGAATTTCGCATCTATGAAACAAAAGACTATAGCGCAAAATATAGCGAATGTTGACACGCCAAATTATAAAGCGAAAAGTGTTAACTTTAACGATTACTTAGAAAATGCTAAAAAGACTTCCATTTCTGCCTACCGCACAGAAGAGAAACATTTTGACTTTCAAACAAGTCAAACTTCGCACGGAGCATTTGATTATTCCAATCTAAAATATAGCTCTAATGGTAATGGCGTAGACATGGATAAGGAACAGGCTAATCTAGCGACTAACCAACTATACTATAATGCTTTAGTCGATCGAGTTAGCGGTAAGCTTAATACTCTACAAACAGTTATTAAAGGAGGCGGTTGATAATGTCTATATTTCATGGGATGAACACTACTGCTTCGGCTCTTACTGCACAACGTTTACGAATGGATGTTATTTCTTCTAATATGGCTAATGCAGAAACGACACGTGCAAAACTGGTCGATGGGGAATGGCAAGCATATAGAAGAAAAACAGTAACCCTAGAACCAATGGAAGGCTCTTTTTCTAGTATGTTAAATGTAGCGAGAGGAACTACAAGTAAAAGTGGAGCCGGAAATGGTGTGAAGGTGTCGGGAGTTAAAGAGGATACAGAAACTCCTTATAAGCTTGTTTATGACCCTTCTCATATAGATGCAAATGAAGAAGGATATGTGGCTATGCCAAATGTTGACCCATTAAGGGAGATGGTTGATCTTATCTCCGCTACTCGTTCATATGAGGCCAATGTCACTGTTTTTAATGCAAATAAGGCAATGCTTTCAAAGGCACTTGAAATAGGAAAATAGAAAGAAGGTTTAACGCTTAATGGCTATTGAATCAGTATCTATGTTTAATGTTGGTCAAGTAAATGCACCTCTGGCAACAAATAAGTTGAGTCCATCTCAAGCACAAGAAAACTTTGGTGAATTCCTTCAAAGTGCTATTAACTCAGTAAATGATACACAGAAGGCTTCAGATGTTGCGACAAACAAACTAATAAGTGGTGGCAATATAGAGCTTCATGAAGTAATGATCGCATCACAGAAGGCAAGCATCGCATTAAATGCAACATTAGAAATACGTAATAAAGTCGTAGAAGCATACCAAGAAATCATGCGTATGCAGGTTTAGACCTCGGTTATTGTAATATATCGAGCTAAAATATTCACCATAACCGGAGGATAAAAATGAATGAGCGTATAACAAAAATTAGAAGTGATATAACAACCTTTTGGAAGAGTCGTTCAAAAGGTCAAAAAGGGACTATAATAGGCAGTTTCCTAGGAGTAGTGATTGTTGCTGCTGTCCTGACCTTTTTTCTAACGAGAACGGAAATGGTTCCTTTATATTCAGAGGTAACCCCTTCTGAAGTAGGGCGCATAAAAGAAAATTTAGATTCTAAAGGTATACCAAATGAAATAGCTGTTGGAGGTACTTCTATATTAGTGCCATCAGAGCAGAAAGATACTTTGTTAGTTCAAATGGCAGCTGAAGGATTTCCTCAATCTGGAATGATTGATTATAGCTTTTTCTCTCAAAATGCTGGTTTTGGGATGACAGACAACGAGTTTAATGTACTAAAGCTTGCTACCACACAAACAGAGTTAGCTAATCTTATTAAAAGTGTGGAGGGGGTAAAGGAAGCAAAGGTAATGATCACGTTACCTGAAGAAGGAGTATTTTTATCCCAAAGTAATGAAGGGGCTAGTGCCTCAATTGTGCTAAATACGGAACCAGGATATCAATTTTCGGAAACACAAATAGCATCCTTATATAACTTAGTTTCTAAATCTATACCAAACTTGTCTACAGAAGATATCGTTATCAGAAACCAATTCTTAGAATATTTTGATCTACAGCAGGCAAACGGGTCAAATGGTTCAACGGTTACTGATCAGATGACTTTGAAGAAGACAATTGAAAGAGATTTACAACGTCAAGTGCAAACGATGCTTGGTACCCTAATGGGACAAGATAAGGTAGTTGTCTCCATTACGACAGATATCGATTTTAAACAAGAAAATAGAGAAGAGAATCTCGTAGAACCAGTAGATGTAGAAAATATGGCGGGGATAGAAATTAGTGCTCAGCGTATTTCCGAAACATTTACAGGTAATAATCCGGTAGCTGGCGGTACGCCACAAGGCGAGGATGCTACTGATAACTTCACCAATTATGTAGAAGGTTCAACCGCTAATGGAGATTATGAAAGAGCGGAAGATACGATAAACAATGAAGTAAACCGGATTAGAAAAGAAATTGTCGAAAGTCCATATAAGATTAGAGACATTGGTATACAAGTAATGGTAGAGCCCCCGGACGCCGAAGATGTTGCATCCTTGCCGGACGACATCCGAGGAGATATTGAACAGATGCTTGCTACGATTGTTAGAACTTCTATCGACAAAGGTGTAGGAGAACTGACAGAGGAACAAGTAGAAGATAAGATTGTCGTTTCGGTTCAAGAGCTAAGAGGGAAAAATACTCTTGCAGAAGTATCTTCCCCATCACTCCCTTGGTGGATATACGTAATGGGTGGAATATTGTTAGTAGTGATTATTCTTCTTGTCATTACCTTACTTCGTTCAAGAAAAAGTGATGAAGAAGAAGAATTACTTATTATCGAAGAGGCAAGAGAGATACCAAAAGTGGACGATATTAATAATGAAAAAGAAACAGAATCTACGTTAAGACGTAAGCAGCTAGAAAAAATGGCGAAAGACAAACCAGAGGAATTTGCCAAGCTATTACGTACTTGGATAGCAGAGGATTAAGGAGGGACGGCTATGAGTAAAAAAGAGAAAGAAAAAGAATTAACAGGTAAACAAAAAGCCGCGCTCTTATTAATATCTCTTGGACCCGAAGTGTCTGCTTCCATTTATAAGCATTTAAATGAAGAAGAAATAGAGCGTTTAACTCTAGAAATCTCAGGAGTAAAAAAAGTAGAGCCTGAAATAAAAGAAGGTATTATAGAAGAGTTTCATCATATTGCCCTTGCACAGGATTATATTTCACAAGGGGGAATTGGCTATGCAAGGACCGTGCTTGAAAAGGCTCTTGGCAGTGAGCATGCTCAAGCAATTATTAATCGTTTGACTTCTTCCTTACAAGTTCGTCCTTTTGATTTTGCAAGAAGAGCAGAACCTACTCAATTGTTTAACTTTATACAAAATGAACATCCACAAACAATCGCTTTGATTTTATCTTATCTTGAACCACAGCAAGCGGGGATTATTTTATCTTCCTTGCCACAGGAAGTACAAGCAGATATAGCTAGAAGAATTGCCACAATGGATTCTACTTCTCCGGAAGTAATTAGTGAAATAGAAGCAGTGCTCGAAAGAAAACTATCGTCTACTGTAACTCAGGACTTTACGGAAACTGGTGGAGTAGATGCCGTGGTGGAAGTGCTTAATGGTGTCGATCGTACTACTGAGAAAACTATTTTAGATGCATTAGAAATTCAAGATCCAGAACTTGCAGAAGAAATCAAAAAGAGAATGTTTGTATTTGAAGATATTGTTACGTTGGACAATCGCTCTATCCAAAGAGTTATTCGTGATTGTGAAAATGAGGATCTTATTCTTTCTATGAAGGTTTCAAGTGAAGAAGTGAAGGATATTCTCTTCCGGAATATGTCTACTCGTATGGCAGAAACTTTTAAAGAAGAAATGGAAATCATGGGACCTGTTCGACTACGTGACGTAGAAGAGGCCCAAAGTAGAATTGTATCGGTGATTAGACGATTAGAAGACGCTGGTGAAATTATTATTGCTCGTGGTGGAGGAGATGACATTATTGTCTAGAATTTTCCGAAACGCACAATTGAATAGTGCATCCGAAAAAATCCGTCCAATTCAAATTAGAAATCTGAACGCGCAAGAGATCAATGATGAAGTATCTGTGAATAGAGAAAATTTATCTTTAGAACGAAGTAGAATGTTGGAACAGGCCAATCAAGAAATAGAGAGTAAACGGGAACAGCTGCAATTGGAAGTAGAAAATACACGAAAACAGATTGAGCATGAATTAAACGAATGGAATGAACAGAAGCTTAGTTTTCAGCAAAATGCCTACGAAGAGGGCTTTGCACAAGGAATAGAAGAAGGTAGACAAAAGGCTCTGGCTGAAATGGAGAGCTCCTTGAAAACTGCCAATGAAACAATGCGTATCTCTTATGAGAATGCTGCAGCCTATTTACAACAGCAAGAGCAAGTAATTCTGGAGTTAAGTATTCGTAATGCAGAACGCATTCTAGGTATTAAATTAGAGGAAGATCATGATTTGTTCTTATCTGTCGTTCAAAGAGGCTTAAAAGAAGCTCGTGAAATGAAAGAAATAAAAATTTATGTTTCCCAGCACTATTTCAATCTAGTATCGAAAAATAGAGAAGAGCTTGCTTCCATATTCCCTATAGACGTCCCCTTTATGATTTTTGTAGATGAGGAAATGAATGACACAGATTGTTACATTGAAACTAATCATGGACGAATTGTTGTAAGTATTGATGAACAAGTAAAAGAGTTAAGACGTAAGCTAGTTGACATTCTTGAAAGCATGGAGTGAGAATAATGAAAGCAATCGATTTAATCCAGCAGATACCAAATGTCTCTACTTTTAAAAAGTATGGCCGTGTAAATCGTGTAGTTGGATTAATGATTGAGTCGCAAGGTCCAGAGAGCTCTATTGGAGATGTATGTAAAATCCATATAAATTCTGCTAAAAATGGTCCATCTGTTATTCTTGCCGAAGTAGTGGGGTTTAAAGAGGAAACAGTCGTATTGATGCCTTACACAAATATACGTGAAATCTCCACAGGATGTTTAGTGGAAGGCACGAACAGTCCTTTAGAGATTAAAGTCGGCCCAGAATTAATTGGAAAAGTACTAGATTCTATGGGTAATCCTATAGATGGAACCGTACTACCTAAAGGCTTAAGTACGGTTGGTACGGAGCAAGATCCCCCCAATCCTTTAACAAGACCACCTATTCATGAGCAAATTGAGGTGGGTGTGAAGGCAATTGATGGTATGCTAACAGTCGGAAAGGGTCAAAGGGTTGGTATATTTGCTGGATCTGGAGTAGGTAAAAGTACCTTGCTCGGAATGATTGCAAGAAACACTAATGCGGATTTAAACGTAATTGCCCTTATTGGAGAACGTGGGAGAGAAGTTAGAGAGTTTATTGAACGTGATCTCGGCAAAGAAGGATTGGAGAAATCTATTGTAGTAGCTGCAACTTCTGACCAGCCAGCTCTTATGCGTATTAAAGGAGCCTTTACTGCTACCGCTATTGCAGAGTATTTCCGTGATAAAGGCTTAAATGTCATGCTAATGATGGATTCCGTTACACGTGTTGCGATGGCTCAGCGTGAAATAGGATTAGCTGTTGGAGAACCGCCTGCAACAAGAGGATATACTCCCTCTGTATTTTCAATATTACCAAAGCTACTTGAACGTACGGGGACAAATGAAAATGGTAGCATTACCGCATTCTATACAGTACTTGTAGATGGTGATGATATGAATGAGCCTATTGCGGATACAGTTCGAGGAATACTAGATGGACATATAGTGCTTGATAGGGCACTTGCGAATAAAGGGCAGTTTCCTGCTATCAATGTATTAAAAAGTATAAGTCGTTTGATGAATCATATTTCAGATGAAAAACATGTGAAAGCAGCTGAAAGACTGCGAGAACTTTACTTTACCTACAATAAATCAGAGGATTTGATCAATATAGGAGCATACAAGAGAGGTACCTCTAAAGAAATTGATGAGGCCATTCATTATGAACCTTTAATTACTGCTTTTTTAAAGCAAGGATATCTAGACAAAGTTTCGTTAGAGACTAGTGTCCATGAATTAGTAATGTTATCAGGCGGAGGAGCTTAAGATGGTTGCTTATCAATATAAATTTGCTAAGGTGCTTACGGTTCGTGAACAGGAAAAGTCAGAAACAGAAATAGCATATAAAGAATCAGTTAATGCCTTCGAAAAGATTGCAACAGAATTGTACAATCTTTTGAAAAAAAGAGAATCTACTCTAGACACGCAAAATGACTTGCTATTAAGTGGATTAAGTATTGATGGAATTCATCATTACTCTAATTTTTTAGAGAGCCTTCAAAAAAGAATTGAAGTCGTACAAAAAGAGGTTGTACAGGCAAGATCTAAGATGAATTGGTATGAGGAAAAATTGTTGGAGAAAAGCTTAGAGGTTCGGAAATTTGAAAAAATGAAAGAAAAGGATTTTGAAAGCTTTCAACAAGAGCAACATCGCTTAGAAGCGATTGTTTTAGATGAGATTTCTTCCTTGAAGTTTCAAAACAAAGAGATTAGGTGAGTAAAGCATGGCAAAAAAGAATGATCAAAAGAAAAGCCCTCATACGATGGACACCGAGCCAAGAAAAATTGGCTTAGGAAAGAAAATAGTATATTTGTTTATCATACCGCTTCTCTTTGCTTTGGCTCTCCTTTTAACTTTTGCGCAAATTACAAATATAAACGTATTTGAAAAAGCTAAAGAACTTACATCGTTTGGTCAGGACAAGCCTTTGGATGACAATACAAAAACAAACCGATTAGAAGAGCGAGTTGTTTCACTTCAAGCAGAGATACAGCAAAAAGAAGTACAAATTAATCAACTTCAAACGGAAGTAGAAAATTCAGAGAAATCACAAGAATCACTGTTGATGGAACAAGAAAGCCTATTACAAGAAATTGAAGAACTGAAGAGACAAAATGAACAATCCAAGAGAGATTATGCTGAGGTAGTTTCTACCTTTGAAAAAATGTCTGCAAAATCAGCTGCACCTGTTATAACCAATATGAGTGATGCTGAAGCGATGAGAATTTTGGCAAGCTTAAAACCAGATACTGTTGCAAAAATTTATGAAAAAATGTCACCTCAGGATGCAGCTAAATATACTGAGCTGATGACTAAGCAGTAAATCGTGTGTTGCATGTGAGAGGAGGTGAAAGAAACGATGAACATTGCACTAGTTAATATTGGGAATCCTGTCATTTCACAACCAAAGATACAAGCTCAGACAAGTAATCAGCAAGCCTTCGGTAATGTATTTGGACAAATTCTTTCTGGCCAGACGGTAACAACTCCAAATGCTTCAAATCTTGCGGGCACGGAGCAAAACCTTATAGAAGATTTGCTTACTCTATTAGATGTCGAATCCATAGAGGATGCGCAGATTTTACTTCAAACAGATGAACTACTAGTTGATTCCAATGACTTAAGTCAATTGTTAAATAAACTGATAAGCAAGAATGAAGACTTACAAGAGAATCAGGATCAGAAACAGGATGTTTGGGAAATTCTTGCGAATGTAATGGAACAGCCTCAAAAGCTTGTTGACTCTATTCTCTTATCTTTAAATGGACAAGCATCTGCAAATCCAGTGGAGGGAAAACAAGCAGTAGAGCTTTTAAAGATGGTTCAACTTATAGGAAATAAAAGTGATTTGACGTTTAAACAAGAGTCTACACTCTTTGATTTAAAGCAAACACTCGAATCTTTAAAAGAAAACCTTGCTACTATCTCAATTAATCAAGAAAAAAGTACAATACCTATTACTAAGGCATTTATGCAACAAGTTGTAATCAATCAAACGGTTACCAAAGGAACAAGTTCAGAAGTGTTGACTGAAAGTAAGGAAACTACTTCTATAAATCAAGGTCAAGGCACTACCGTACAAACAAAAATAGAAACAGTTACCGTGACTCTTCCTACTCAAAAGCCTGCTCAGTCAGAGGAGTTTCTAAAAGAGCTTCAAAAGGTGATGAACCGAGTGCAATTTGGACAAGCGGCAGGTGCTAATAGATTAGTAATTAAACTGTATCCTGAACAGCTAGGAACCATACGCATTGAGTTGATACAAAAGGATGGAATTTTAACTGCAAAAATGCTTGCATCAACTGCACTAGGCAAAGAATTGCTTGATTCGAATTCTAGTCAATTGAGACAAGGATTGGCAAACCAAAATATTCAAATAGAAAAGCTGGAAATTACCCAGGCTTTGCAGGATGCAGCAAAACATGAAAAAAACCAAAGCTTCCAAGACTCTACTTTTAAACAACATAGGCAGCATGATCAACAAGAAGAAGACTCAGATGTTCCTGATACAGAAACCACGTTCCAAGAATTTCTAAGTGAAATAGAGGTATAAAAATGGCTGATTTAACACCAATTACAAGTAATATGTACCTATCGTCTCAAAAAAAGACTAAGACCACGGGTAATGGTACGCTTGGAAAAGATGAATTTTTAAAAATATTAATGGCACAGCTACAAAATCAAGATCCTACCAATCCAATGAAAGATAATGAATTCATTGCACAAATGGCACAGTTTTCTTCTTTAGAACAAATGACAAACTTAACGAATGCTTTTGAAAAGTTTGCAGATGCTCAACAACAAACGCAAATGATTGAATACAGCAACTTTGTTGGAAAACAAGTGAAATGGCACGAGCTGACGGATAAAAAAGATGAAGCTGGCAAGCCAATCACTAATGAAGGAACGGGCTCAATTGCTGGAGTTAAATTTATAAACGGTAGTGTAGAGTTTACCCTGTCTGATGGTAAGAAAATAACACCAGGGAATATTTCAGAAGTCTTATCAAGCAATGGAAACTCAAATAGTTTAGTAGAGGCAAGTTTGATGATTGGGAAAACTATTGGTTACACTGCTGATTCTGGAGAAACTACAGGAGTGGTTGAATCCGTCTCTAAAAAAGATGGTGTAATTGTATTTAATCTTTCGGGTGGTACAACGATCATTGCAGATAAAATTAATTCTATCCAATAAAAAAATAGAACGGAGACTTGCAATGGACCAAGTTACTATTAACCGCGTCTCCATGCAACCAGGTATCCGTCAACCAATTACTTCTAAGCAAGTCACACCGCCCAAACAGGCGTTTTTACAGCATTTACATGAAGCCACGGTCAAAACAGAGTTAAAGGTAAGCAAACATGCCAATCAGCGATTACTAGAAAGAAATATTCATATTTCAGATGCACAGTGGCAGCTTGTAAGTGACAAAGTATCAGAAGCGCGCTCCAAAGGTGTCAAGGACTCATTAGTATTGATGGATCAAGCAGCTTTAATCGTTAGTGCAAAAAATGCCACGGTTATTACTGCAATGGATCGCAAGGAAGCAAACAATCAATTGTTTACCAATATAGACGGCACAATCGTGCTAGGATAGCAGGACCTTTTAAGGATGCTATGTGCAGTGGACTGAATGAAGCTAGCACACAAATCGAAGGGAGAAATTCATTAATGATTCGCTCAATGTACTCAGGTATTTCAGGACTAAAAAACTTTCAAACAAAATTAGACGTAATAGGTAACAATATCTCTAACGTAAATACTTACGGATTCAAAAAAGGTCGTACGGTTTTTAAAGATTTAATTTCACAGACTACTTCTGGGGCATCTGCTCCTACAGGAACACGTGGTGGAGTAAATGCCAAACAAGTAGGTTTAGGTTCACAGTTATCAGCAATTGATACAATTCACTCTGGTGGCTCATTGCAATCTACAGGTAACACATTAGATCTTGCGATATCTGGTGATGGTTTTTTTCAAGTAGCAGATGGTACAGGTGCTACTGCTAATGCTGGTCCAAATGGATTTGCAAATTATTTATATACGCGTGCAGGTAACTTTTATATGGATAAAAGCGGATACTTAGTTAATTCCGATGGTAAATATTTAGTTGGCGCCTCAGCAACCCCGACTCCTGGTCCGCCACCAGTATTCCCATTAGCCAATGTAGTTTCGGTTACACCTAATAGTGGGAATTTAGATGCAGCTGGAAATGACGGAATTCCTGATAAAACGTTTATAACAGGAGCTGCCACTACCTATAAGCCGATTCAAATTCCTACTGATGCTCAAAGTATGAGTATTAGCCAAGATGGTACTGTAACATTCGTAGACAAAGGTGGGGAACTTAGATGGTCGGGTCAATTGGTTTTAGCTAAATTTCCAAACGCTGGTGGCTTAGAAAAGGCTGGGAATAATTATTTTAAATCTTCACCGAACTCAGGTACTCCATTAAACTCGGTAGGAACTCAAGACGGGCTTGGAACAGTCAACTCAGGTTTCCTAGAAATGTCCAACGTTGACTTATCTGAGGAGTTTACAGACATGATTGTAGCGCAACGTGGATTCCAAGCTAATACTCGTATTATCACAACTTCAGACCAAATTTTAGAGGAATTAGTTAATTTAAAACGATAAAGAATAATCTAACAGCTTGACAGTAAGGGAGGGGTGGGCCGTTCCTTGAATGGCCCGGCCCTTTAATAAATGATTAGTTTGACAAGATTAAACGGTAAAGAGTTTTCGTTAAATGCATTATACATAGAGACGGTTGAATCTTTTCCAGATACTACGATAACGCTAACGAATGGTCATAAATATGTGGCGTTAGAATCCCGAGAAGATGTGTATAGAAAAATCGCTCAGTTTTACAAGGAAATACATATTTTATCGAATCCTTATATAAGAGGTGAACAGGATGAAGAATAACAACAAGCTATTAACAATGATGCTAATTATATTGGTTTCTCTTACATTGGTTGGTGTGGTGGCAATTTTACTTTACTTTCAATTCAATAAAGGAGAAGAAGCTAACGAGCCAACAATTGATGAGATTGTTGAATCCTCAGTAGATATTCAGGAAATAACAACTAACTTAGCAGGCGACAAATTTATCCGAATCTCTATGAAGGTTCAAACAGATAGTACAAAGGCTGCTGAGGAGCTTACAAAACGTGATTTCCAGGTGAAGAATATATTAATCACGGAGCTTTCGGAAATGACGCCAGAGGATTTAGAAGGTAAGCAAGGTAAGTTAACCCTAGAATCCTCGTTAAAAACAAAAATAAATGAATTAATGCATGATGGGGAAGTACAGCAAGTATATATTACTTCTTATATTATTCAGTAAAGTACTTTTTTGAATGGAGGTGGGCAGATTGGCAGGAGATATATTATCTCAATCAGAAATAGATGCATTGTTAAGTGCCCTTTCGACAGGTGAAATGTCAGCGGACGAAATGAAGAGCGAACAGGAATCAAAGAAAATCCGTACTTATGATTTTAAAAGAGCTCTACGTTTCTCAAAAGACCAAATACGGAGTTTAACTCGTATACACGAAAATTTCGCACGTCTTTTAACCACATTTTTTTCTGCCCAGTTAAGATCATATGTCCAAATATCTGTTGTGTCGGTGGATCAAATTCCTTTTGAAGAGTTCATACGCTCTGTGCCTCATATGACACTTATCAATGTTTTTGAAGTCCCTCCATTAGAAGGAAATATTCTAATGGAAATAAATCCTAACATCGCATATTCCATGTTGGATTTATTAATGGGAGGAAAGGGTCAGACACATACAAAGGTAGATAATTTAACTGAAATAGAAACTAAAATAATGACCAATCTCTTTGAAAAATCCTTTGATAATTTGAGAGAAGCTTGGAGTAATATAGCGGATATAGATCCAATTTTAACAGAATTAGAGATTAACCCTCAGTTTTTACAAATGATTTCACCAAACGAGACAGTAGTAGTTATCTCTTTTAATACAGTTATCGGAGAAACTAGTGGGATGATTAATATTTGTATTCCGCATGTTGTGTTAGAACCAATTGTCCCTAACCTATCGGTGCGTTATTGGATGCAAACAAATAAAAAAGAGGTATCGCCAGAGCAATTAGCAGTACTTGAAAAGCGTGTGAAATCGGCAGAAATCCCATTAGTCGCTGAATTAGGTTCTTCTGAAATATCAATGGAAGACTTGTTATATCTCCAACTAGGTGATGTGATCCAATTAAATGCAAAAGTAGAAGATGCTCTTACGATAAAAGTAGGGGATATACCTAAGTTTAAAGCGCAACCTGGCAAGCTAAAAAAGAAAATGGCTGTACAAATAATTGAAACTTTGAAAGGAGGAGAGGATGATGATGAGTGATGATATGCTCTCCCAAGAAGAAATTGAAGCCCTCCTACGTGGAACGGTTGATAATATTAAGGAAGAAAAAGAAAGCTCAAACACGAATATTGAAGATTATTTAGACTCTTTTGCTATAGATACGTTAGGTGAAATTGGTAATATATCATTTGGAAGCTCTGCTACCGCTCTATCCTCATTACTAGGGCAAAAAGTAGATATTACTACTCCGCATATTAGCATGATTAATAGAAGCAAGTTAGTGGAGGAATTCCCTCACCCTTATGTAGCTGTGCAGGTTCAATATACAGCAGGGTTAATAGGGATGAATCTATTAGTGATTAAGCAATCAGACGCAGCAATAATTGCAGATTTAATGCTAGGTGGAGACGGAATAGATCCAAGTCCACAAATGAGTGAAATTCAATTAAGTGCGGTACAAGAAGCTATGAACCAAATGATGGGCTCTGCAGCTACCTCGATGTCCACTGTGTTTAACAAAAAGGTAGATATCTCACCGCCTTCCATAGATATTTTAAATCTAATCGAAGGGGAAGGGGAGGAAGCGATCCCTAATGATGAATTGCTTATTAAAATATCCTTTAGACTACGAGTGGGAAGTTTAATAGATTCTAATATTATGCAGCTTATACCATTGGATTTTGGACTGAGCCTTGTTAAATCACTATTAGGAGATGACGAAGCTGAACCAGAGGCAGCTGCAACAGTGTATGAAGAAAGAGTGGAAACCAATACGGTATCAGCTCCCGTGCAAGACTATTATGAGGCGCCACCGGTTCAACAGCCAGTTGCACCACAGCATCAACCAAGACAGAGTAATACACCGCCTGTAGAGGTTCAACAAGCACAATTTGCTAGCTTTGAAGCAACCAATCTTACTCCAAATGAATCTAGGAATTTAAATTTACTACTTGATATACCACTTCAAGTAACAGTAGAATTAGGTCGTACTAGAAGAACAGTTAAGGAAATTTTGGAACTTACTAGTGGTTCCATCATAGAATTGGACAAATTGGCAGGGGAGCCTGTAGATATTCTTGTAAATAATCGTCATATTGCTAAAGGGGAAGTAGTTGTAATTGACGAGAACTTTGGTGTTCGAATTACAGATATTCTAAGCCAGGCGGAACGTATAAATAATTTAAGATAAGTAATGGAGGAGACATAATATGTCGAAAAGAATTTTAATAGTGGACGATGCTGCATTTATGCGCATGATGATTAAAGATATTTTATCTAAAAATGGTTTTGAAGTAGTAGGGGAAGCTGCAGATGGTCTACAAGCAGTAGAAAAATACGCAGAACTTAAACCTGATTTGGTAACCATGGATATTACAATGCCAGAAATGGACGGGATTGAAGCTTTAAAGAAAATTAAAGAAAAAGATCCAAGTGCGACTATTATTATGTGCTCAGCAATGGGGCAACAGGCCATGGTTATTGATGCCATTCAAGCAGGGGCAAAGGACTTTATCGTAAAACCATTCCAAGCTGACCGAGTAATTGAAGCAATTTCTAAAGCGATAGGGTAAGAAAAAATGTGGAAGCTTTACCTAAATGTTTGTATTGCATTTCTTCTATGGATCTCTGTCCCGTTAAGTACGGAGGCAGCCGTAGATTCAAATGAAAGTATTAAAGAGAGTTTTGAACGTCTAAACAAGGGAACTGCCCCAGAAACAGAGCCCGAGGAAAACAAAAATCTAGACCAAGAAGAAAATCCCCTAGAAGGTGATTCAAGCGGAGTATCTATTACAGCCTGGGATTATATTAAAATGATTTTTGCCTTGCTATTTGTCATTGCGTTATTGTATGGAGTATTACGTTTCATAAATAAACGAAATCGAAGCTTTCAGCATAACCAACTCATCCATAATCTTGGAGGAGTTGGGGTTGGTCAAGGCAAGTCTATTCAATTAATGCAAATTGGCAAATCTCTTTATTTAGTAGGGATCGGCGAAAACATAAATTTACTGAAAGAAATTACGGATCCACTAGAGATAGAAGAGTTAACCAAGCTATACGAGGATAAGCTTGGAAGTGCCCAAACGCTTCCTTATGTAATGGAATTAATGAATAAACTAACAAAAAATAAGTCTCAAACAGCAAAAAATAACGAAAATCCTTCATTTAATGAAACGTTTCAAAAAAAGCTAGATGATATAAAAAGAGACCGTAGTGAAGTATTAAAGGATTGGAAGACAAAGGAGCGCAAAAACAATGAATGATTTCGTCCAATTCTTCTCGGACAGCGATCCGTCAAATGTCTCCACTTCTATCAAGTTAATGCTTTTACTAACGGTTTTATCTTTGGCACCAAGTATTTTAATATTAATGACTTCGTTTGCTAGAATCATGATTATTTTATCTTTCGTACGTACAGCATTAGCAACCCAACAAATGCCACCTAACCAGGTATTAGTTGGTTTGGCTTTATTCCTTACCTTTTTTATCATGGCGCCAACGCTACAGGAAGTTAATGAAACTGCCTTGACACCTCTATTCGATGAGGAAATCACGTTGGAGCAGGCATATGAAAATGCAAGTGGACCATTTAAGGATTTCATGAGTGAGCATACAAGGCAAAAGGATTTAGAACTGTTTCTAAGATACACAGAAGCAGAACGACCAGAATCAATTGATGATATTCCATTAACTGTGATGGTACCTGCTTTTGCTTTAAGTGAAATTAAAACAGCCTTTCAAATAGGCTTTATGATCTTTATCCCTTTCTTAGTAATTGACATGATTGTAGCTAGTGTTCTGATGTCCATGGGGATGATGATGTTACCACCGGTAATGATTTCTTTACCGTTTAAGATTTTACTGTTTGTGTTAGTAGATGGATGGTATTTAGTTATGAAATCCATCTTACAAAGTTTTTAGGAGCTGATTGTATTGAGTAATGAAATGGTAATATCGATTGCAGAAAGAGCCATTTGGATCATTCTTCTTGCATCAGGTCCTCTTCTATTAGTTGCTTTAGTAACTGGTCTTTTAGTGTCGATTTTTCAGGCCACTACACAAATTCAGGAGCAAACTCTTGCATTTGTTCCTAAAATTATCGCTGTCTTAGTGGCAATCGTTTTTTTTGGACCTTGGATGCTTTCACAAGTAACCTCCTATGCAGCAGATATTTTTGAAAACTTAGTGAGATATATTGGTTAGTTCAATGGAAGAAATTATCCCTAGCCTAACTGTATTACTATTAATAATTGCAAGAGTTTCAGCTTTTATGATTACATTGCCACTTTTTTCACATCGTACTATTCCAGCGACGCATAAAATTGCCTTTGCTGTACTGCTATCGTGGATGATGTATTACACAATGGATGTCACTCCATTTGAGATTAACGGCGAATACATATTATTAATCATCAAAGAAGTAATGGTAGGTTTGTTTATTGGTTTATTGGCTTATATCATTCTATCAGCAGTTCAAATAGCTGGTGGATTTATCGATTTTCAAATGGGGTTTGCAATCGCCAATGTTATAGATCCTCAAACAGGGGCACAAAGTCCATTAATTGGTCAGTTTTTAAATATTATTGCACTGTTATTGCTGCTAGCTTTAAATGGTCATCATTTGCTTTTAGATGGTATTTTTTATAGCTATCAGTTTATCCCGATGGAAACTACTTGGCTCGCTTTTGGTCAGGAAAACTATGTGGAGTTTATCATGAAGACATTTGCAGGAGTTTTTGCAGTTGCCTTCCAAATGTCTATCCCAATCGTGGCGACTCTATTTTTAGTGGACATCGCATTAGGAATTACTGCTCGCGCTGTTCCTCAGTTAAACATTTTTGTTGTAGGGTTTCCTATTAAAATTGGAGTTACATTTATTGTGTTATTAGTCATGATGGGAGTTTTACTAGCAGTTATGCAAAAAGTATTCGAGATGATGATTATCGCGATGCGCGATTTAATGATAATTTTAGGTGGTGGCTAATATGCTAATGCTCCGATTGGATTTACAGTATTTCGCTGGAGAAAAGACAGAAAAGGCTACTCCTAAAA
>JBEMAY010000039.1:0-27605 GCA_040274765.1 Psychrobacillus sp. | reverse complement strand
AATAAAAGTATGATATATCCAACCACCCCCTAAAAAGATGGAAATTAATTAAAAAAATAAAATTACTATAAGCTTCATTATGAATCATATTGATTTTTTAACAAATAAGAAGTACCACCACTATTAGCGAAGGATTATAAGTATAAACCCCATTAATATAAAGATTACTAATAATATAAAATTTCTTTTTATGTTTTTTTTCAATTGTTCCCTGTCCTCTTGAGATTTTTGGACTCTACTATATTTTTTATATAATAACAAAGCATCGATAATACATATTACTGTATATATGATGAAGACTATTTTTAAATACTTCATATTTATCTACTTTCTTTTACTAAAATTAATATACTCAGCCGTCATGTTTGGTCCCCAGTAACCATATTTTTTTACGGTCCTTTTCTCGGTTTTAAAGTAGTATTTCAAACCTGCTACAACTGGCTTACCAATTGAAAAATCTGCTACTACATTGTAAGTGTTTATAGCAAGTCCAATTACGAGTACTGCTATTGTTCTTTTCACACCAAAATTTGATAAATATTTCACTGCATTTGCTTGGATTTTAGGAACTACTTTATATCCATTTGACATGCGATATGCTTTAGGAACTTTACTTAACATCTTTAATCCAGTCTGTTTCCATGTCATCAAACTGGTTGACCGTTCCATCTGAATAACACTTGTTAAAGTAATAAATATTAAAGGAAAATTATTGAGTAAGCTAAACCTAAAAGCCCTAAGTAAAATGCACATGTCCATAGATCCAATGGCTCCGTAAAAAAAGCAATCGTCATAACTATTTTCTCTTTTTTATTTGCTTTCAAAAAATGTTTAAAAAATATAATTAATGAAATAAATACTAAAAATAAGCTAACAATGATAATTATCGCTTTCATAACAACACTCCTTAAAATATTCTTCCTGCCTCTCTAGCTATTACTTCTTTCCACGTAACATTACCTTGTTTTGTATTAAATCTATTTACAATACTTTTGATAACGTTATATTGTTCGTAAATAAAATAATTTGCTATCTTTATTTCTTTTTTAGAGAGGTAACCTTTATTCTTCGCTATTTTAAGTAGACCTCCTACTCGACCAATGGAGCTGGCACCTATTCCTCCAGTAACCGCTCCTGCTGCTGCGGCTATTCCTACTTGGACTAACATATTTTTTTTACTTGGTTTTTGTATACCTAACATAACTTCTACTCTATACTTAACATACGCTAATAATCCACCTATTAGGGCTCCTTTTCCCATCCACCATAAAAAAGCAAAATCTCCTGCAGGATCAATATACATCACCGGATTATTATTAGCATAAATATAACCATTCATCGTAATCGGATTCATGGTATCCCCACGTACAGGATCAAGTGACATAAACACACCCGTATCAGGATTATAATAACGTGCCATTAAATAATACAACTTCGTTTCCTCGTCATAACGATAACCTGCGTAGCGGTATGGATTTACCTCTGATAGATTTACATTATCTTTTTGATCTAAATCTTTTTGCTTTAAGATATTGCCCCATGCGTCGTATGTGTACTCAGCGACGATTGTCCCACTTTCATCTGTTAAGGCGAGCACGTCACCACGGTAGTTTGTTAGGTAGTAGTATGTTTTACCACTATAAGTCATTGTTAGTGGATGTCCGTTATCATCATACGTGTATGATTTTGTAATCTCTCCACTTGAATTTTCCTCGAATAATACTTGATTACTTGTCCCGTCATAGCGATAGTACGTTTCTTTACTATCAACGTTACTATAAATACGACGACCGTTTTCATCGTATTTGTACGTTGCCACTGTTATGTCAGCCATTGTTTTGACTTCAATTAGTTGATTAAAGGCATTCCAGACGTATTCATAATGCCCGTCATTTGTCACATTTCCGTTCACATCAACATCAATGCTTTGTGCACCGGCCGTGGTCATTTGGTTTGCATCGTTATAGCCATACTCGGTCGTTATCGTCTTACCATTTTGAGTAATTGACTTCGACTTACGATTACCTACATCATCATATGTGTATGCGATGGTTAAGCCATTGCTATATTGCTCTAGTTCTAATTGATTTACAGCATCATACGCGTACGTAACTGTTCCTGCATTAGTTATGACTTCCTTGATTTGCTTATTCGCATCATAGTCATACGTATGTGTATCCCATGGTGTCGTGCTGTTTTTATTAAATGTTTGCGTCTTTAGCAGTGTCTCGTTTCCGATATACGTATTTGTAATCGAGGCACCATTTCCGAGTGTAGTACTTGTAAGTAAACCATTAGTATTCAATTTAGAGCTTGCGATTGTATCTCCGTTTAGAGTTAGGCTCTCTGTTTGCCCATTTGCATCTGGTGTATAGGTGATTGTATTTGTACCGAAATTAATCGTTTCTATAGCTTCTTCGTTTTTATAGTTGTAAGTAATGGCATTGTTTTTAGGCGCGCTAAAGTCAATGCGCTGTAATAAGCCGTTTTCTGACTCGGTGTATGTGACTGTTTGATTATTCAATGTATGGTTTGTCACCGTTGTGATTAAACTATCTTTTTTTGTTGTGAACTGATTATCATTGTTTATTTTCACTACTGACGTTTGTGTTTCTTCATCATTGCTGTAACCAATGACAGCACCACTTGCTTTTAATACCTCTGTTAATACACCATCAGCATTATAATGATAGTTTGTTGTCTTTCCTAATGCATTTGTTTCTTTTTTCACCGCATTTTGTGCATTATATTCTAAACTCATTTGTTTGCCAGCAGCATTTGTAACTGTTTGTAAATTCCCGTTGCCATCATAATCGTATTCTGTTACTTTTCCATTGGCGTCTGTTACTGAAATTAATTCGTTTTTAAAATTGTACTGATACGTTGTTAGTTGACCTTTTCCGTCTTTAGAGGACAGCATATTACCATTGAAACCAATAATAGTTTCCGTCGTAATGCCCAATGAAGAGTCCGTATGCACCGTCCGCTTTTGATTATTCGAATAATCGTTATCAAATGTATCTGTTTTACCTAAAGGGTACGTAATAGTCTTTAAATCGCCACGTGTATCATATTGATAGGATGTTATTTCTCCCTTTGGAGACGTCGTTGTTTTTAAATTTCCTTTTTCATACGTATTTGTGGTCGTTTGATTATTTGTATCTATTTGTGTTAAGAGATTACTATATGCATCATACGTGTAGGATTCTGTTACACCTTTTGAATCAGTAGTGCTTAACACATTCCCTTTTGTATCATAATTGAAATCTTTAGTGTACGTAGATCCATCTGTATAGACTACACCTTCATGTAATATATTATAGTTATCATCTAATGTATAGGTTGTTGTTTCACCTGTAGGATCGAATACTTCTGTCACATTATAATTTTCATTCAAACCATATCTTGTCACAATATTTTCCGGGCTTGTAATCGTCACAATATTGTTTGTTCGGTCTAAAGAGTAATTGGTGATAGAAGCTTCTTGTCCATCTAATGATGGTTCTGTTACAGAAACTAAATCCAAATTACTATTATACTCATAATGCGTTATTTTTTGATTACTATCAATGATTTCCGTTAACTGCCCATTCGTCGTATAATTGAATGAGGTAGGCGTAGTTGTTTTTTCATCCTTCTTTATAATAACCCTTTCTAAGTTCCCATCTGTATAGGTATAAGTTACCTCTTGTTCATCATAGTTCGCTTTTGAAATAAGCCCCTCTGTATTATACGTAAAGTTCAGTTTAGTACCTAAATTAGTGGTAATGGAAGTAAGCTGATTCAATGGATTGTACGAATAAGTGATTGTATTGTTGTTTAGATCTGTTTGCTTAGTTATATACGCTACTTTTACATCTGTGTCAGTTGGAGTATCTTTCACTGTAAATGTTGTTGTATAACCAGTTTTGGTTGTTAGATTATACGTAGTCGCATCAACTTTTTCCAACCGGTCATAATTTCCGGCTGGTGCAACATATTTGTTCCCATCCCAGTTGAATACATGGACGGTTCCATCTGCATCCTTATAATCAATATCAGTACCATTTGTCCCAATATAAAGCTTTTCAGAACCCGTGAAGCTCCAACCATAACCAAAAGCAGACTTTTCAAAATCCTTACTATTATAGGTTCTTGTAAAATCTAATCCGAAACCTGCATAATTGAATAAGCTGAAATCGTTATATTGGATGACATTATTATTTGTACCTAAATTGACATAATTGGTTCCACTTGAAATATCATGGGAGGCATAGTCCCAATAATCCTCTAATCCAAGGTTTTTATCAAAATTAGTGGATTGAGAAAGTAAATTTATTATTGTTGCATTTGAAAAAACAGATTCCCCATGTTGGTTGTATGCACTTATTCGGAACCAATAATTATTA
The DNA here is from genome assembly GCA_040274765.1 of Psychrobacillus sp. Lineage (GTDB taxonomy): Bacteria > Bacillota > Bacilli > Bacillales_A > Planococcaceae > Psychrobacillus. The sequence goes on along the minus strand of JBEMAY010000039.1, from coordinate 23,217 downwards.
GACGTTGCATATTTCTTCCCCATTTTTGCATATAAAGGGGAAGGATCGATTGGCAGATCGACACCAGAACCATCTTTTATAAGTTTTAAGGTACTTGAAGTTCCTGCTTGTATTTGTTCTGGTTTAGGCCAAATCCCTTTACTTTGTGTCGTCCAGTTGGTTACGTTTTTTACGTCAAAAGCTTCATAACTAAGTCCATTAAAAATCCAGACTTTATATCCTGTTGCCCCTGGTATCTCATCCCATTCTAAGTTGACATAACCTGAGTTCGTCCCAGTTTGATTGCTATAAGCAACACCTGTAGGAGCTTTAGGCATTGTCAGATTTGGAATGGTTGGAACTATAGGGTTTGCTTTTGGACTTTCGCCGTTCGCAAATACTGCACTTACAGAGATAGCGTAGTTGGTTCGATCGTTATAAGTATTCCCTCCTGAAGATTGGTAAACGGATTGAGGATTAACTGGAAGATTGGCTCCTTCTTTTGGCCACACAGATTTATCTTTTGTAGACCATTTGGTGTTTTTACCTACATTGACTGACTTATACTCTTTCCCGTCAAAGATCCACACTTTATAACTAGTAGCTCCTGCTACTGCGCTCCACTGTAAATCGATATACCCCGTATCATTTCCTAAGCTATAGGTCTCTGCAGAAAGATTACTAGGTGACGAATAAGAATAAGAGATATTCAAGTGTGGACGGTAATCTAGAACGCCATGTTCATAGGAATAGAACTTTTTCCAGAACGTTTGGCCATTTCCATTTGTATGGAGTTTAAAGCCGTAGTTAGGAGTTGTTCCTTTGATCCAATCATTGACTGCATTTTTGACATTGAAAGTAGCCCAATTTCCTTTATGAACACTTGTAGAAGTAAACAAGGAAGATGTTGGTTTGTTACTCCATTTGAGAGTTGATTCGTCCCACGGACCATTCACTCGGTCAAGCCAAATACCCGTATTAGTTCCTGGATAATATGAATGAATGTTATATATGTTGAAAATAGCGGTTTCAATTGTTGCATAAGGTAACGATGGTGTAGGTGTTTTTATATATGCAAAGTTTTCCCCAGTCGCAGAGCTATAATTTCCTGCTTTGAGAATGAATGCCCCTAAACCCGCGTCCCAATCTGTCCCATAATTGGCATTTGGATAAGCATCTGACACAGAAGCATCTTCAGTCGCTTGCACCTTCGTTGTTGGGTCGATGTAGATGGGATATACTCTCGCTGGGTCTTCCAACCACTTTTGATCTGCCACGACTGTGAATGCATATCCATTTTCTTCTTGCTTCAATTCAAAGTGAACATTTTCCGAGCGCTCAGGTTCTGTAGACTCTGGGTTGATATTAGAGTCTGTCATATATGGCTTCGGTAACGTAAAGATAATTTCATCTACTGGGTCTCTGAAGGTAATGGCACCTGTTTCTTCTATATTTGCCTTTAGGTCCGTTTCTACAAAAAATTGATAGCTATTCGTCCCGTTATCATGGCTTAGAATAATATCTTCTTTTACTATTCCATCAAATACAAGGTTTCGTAACGCTAAGCCAGGGAGAATGTCTTTATAGACAATCTTATTTTCATCATAAGTAGCATCTGTACTTTTAGCTTTTTGAATCCCTTTTTCTCCAGAAGCTTCGATGAATGAATAAGATATCGTGTGACCCTTATAAGAAAGGACCGCATACTTGTTTTCATTCAACTGGGGTGAAAATTGAATATCAAGAAGGGTATTATCCGTTGATAGTTCACTAGTAGTTTCACTTGCAAAAAACTTTCCCGCTTTTTGTTTTTTTATCTCCGGCTGTATTTCTCTCCACTTCCCGCTATTCTTACGAAAAACAGGTTCTTGGAACATTTGCATGGTAAATGTTCCATCCCCATTATCAATAACCTTGGAGGATTCTGTACGAAGCTCAGGTACCTCCTTTGGTTCCGTCTCTTCAAAAGGGGGAGCTTCTCCAGTTGAAATGGCAGGTAACTCATTTTGTTTAGGAGTTGATCCCTCTTCCTTTTCTATTTCTGTATTTCCAGTCGCCCCTACTACCAAATGATTGATAGGAACTGATGTGAAAATTAGTAATGCTGCTAAAATACTACATAAAAATTTGCTAAATAATGCTTTATACAAAACTTATTACCTCCTAAATAATTTATATCCATCGCAGGAATATTTTCCATAGCAAGGATTATAATAAACTATATTAAAATAATTAGATATAAGTAAATTTACACAAAAAACAGTCTAATAAAATACAAAACTAATTATATTTATCTAAGTAATTGCTTAGATTTGTTTTACTATGAAAATAAATAAAAAAGCCCCCATGACAATAGCCGGGGGGCTTTATAGGTAAGAGCTTTATCGTATATCTAGGTATTACCAATCAAATTTGCTTGTAACTTGTTACACGTTTTTACGGTTTTTTTTGGTATACAGTTATTCCTATTATTATTTTGTCAGAATAATAAATTGAAAGAAAATTGCTCTATATATTTATTTATACTTTTTTAATTTAAAGTGAATAAAAATATTTATAAATATATAAAGCAGAAGAATATTACCAATGAATAATAAAATTATGTATTCAATTATGTATACACTAGGATAAGTAATAATTATAATACCAGTAGTAAATAACATGATAGCAAATGTAAAATCAGCCAACCTTTGTAATAAGGCTGAATAATAAGTGAGTGCTGCATACTTTTGTATCTGTGTACGATCATGGTTGGCATAATCTCTCCATTTTGTGGGTGGAGCCATTTTTATTTCAATTCCACTGGTCAAAAGGTGTTCTATTTCTTCTAATTTAGCTATTCTAGCTATTAAACCTAAACAACGGAATACAAACCAATACCCTGTGCTAAAAAGCAATAGAAGTATTGAAAACATCCAAAAGGAACTTATTTGATTTTGTGCTAATAGATAAAAAGTTCCTGTACCTAAAATTAGGGATAATATGATTAAATAAAACCTTGTATTACTGAATATATATTTCGGAAACAATAGAGACTCCCCCTTTCTCCTAGCTTATTATAAATAGAAGACGGCTGATCAATAACTTCGATAATTTCTTTAAATTGGTCATTAAAAATGAACAGTCCTTCAACGCGTAAAAATGCCAATTCAATTGCAGATTTCTTTCTTTCTAAAATTAATAACAAGATAGTAATAACAAGATAGCTATTAAGCTTGAAATTATCCCTTATCATTATATTAGATTTGTAAAAATTAGTATTAATCATTCTGTAAATCTGGTATTTTTTTTAAAAAATACATACAGGTGATGAAATGATTAATTTATCAGACGGATTAAAAATTGGGGCTCAATTGTATCCTTTCATTCCCCCTTTAATCTTGCTATTTATCGTCCCAATCTTTAGCTTTATTATTTTTCGTGCTTTATTTGGTAAGATTTTACCCACTAAAATCTTTAAGTTCTTTATCGTCCCCGTTTTACTTCTAGGCTTTTATATTTGGGCAGGACCGATGAAAATAGGATTTTATGAATACTTCAGAGCTGCTTTTTAGGAGCTCTATTTTTTATATTAGGGGCTGTCCGCCTTACCAGAATCTGAATTGTAATTATGATATATATCAATATATTTTATAAATAAAAATTTTTCATCAATTAATAATCTGATTTCATCTATAGTTGCTGAATAATGTAAATCGTCTCTTAAAAAATCAATTAATACTTGAAATGAACTATCTCTTTCAAAATCAATTTTATTACTTAAATGTAAATAATAAAATAGAAAGCCTTCCGCTGAGTTTAAAATATTTTCCTCTATTATCTGAATCATTGTGTAATCCTCATTATAATCTTCAAATAAATCTTCAATTTTTTTCCTGTTAATTGAATAAGATTCTTTATCATTAATGGCACTCACAACAAACACCCCCGTGTTTTATTTACCCATATAGTACCATGACATTATACTCAAAGATAGGGAAAACAAGGAAAATTTATGTGCGTGAAAAAAGTGATATGGTAGACGGTTCATTTCAGTTTTAGGGGTATCACATAAATTTTTATCCATATAAATACAGGAGGGGATTAGAACCACGATTCTACTCTCATCTAAACGTTGATTTATAGCCATTGTTGTATAATGACTATTATAATACTTTTTATTTTTTCTAAATTAAGCAAGATTTTATTAAAATACAGACCATATCGGCTTGTTGTATGGAAAGAAACTAAATGTAAATATTATCCCGTATACGATTAAAGAATAGCAACCAAAGAGAAAAGCCAAAAAATTTATATATCCTCCCTTAAAAAATTTTATATATTAGAATGCTCGTTCGTTTTATATAACAGGTAAAAAATTTTGGATATATACACTTACTGGCTAATCCCTTGTGTTTACTATATTCTTATTAAACTCTTACATCTCATTCCCTCAACTTATACGTTCCTGTTTCCCATCTGCTTCAATATTATTTTTCTCCAATTCCACATTATTTTTTCCCTCACTATTCACTATTCAACCTAGCCATTTCTTGTCCTACATCACTGGTCATAGGAGATAATTCAAGCATACTCTCCATAGATAAAGCTCCCATCTCTCTTAGCTCTCTTAGAATTCCAATAACCTCAGCATTATTAGAAGGAAGGTCATAAGTAAACATCACATCAAACGTACTGAACGCCTTATCACTTATACTAACCCCCTTGTAACTAAGCAATGCTCTGATCTTGTCCCATCTATCATAGAATCCTTTTCGTAAGCACTGTTCATTCATCCCTGCTTTAACACTAGCCAATGAGAACAATAGACGGACACTTTGCTCACTTACATTACTTATATCTGCTCTACCCATACTTACAGAAGGTGTCATGGATATATCTAATAGGGATTGATATAACTGTGTATATAAAGTATCAAACGCTTTAGCATCAATTGACGCTGATTCAAATTTAAAATCTTCACCATCATCTAATTGAATCCCTGCTCCTACAATATCTTTAGGAATAGAACCTTTTAACTGTTGTCCTATAAGTACTGGAACTAGATTAATCATCTAATATAGTCCATCTACCGTCTTACTGATTAAGTCCTCCATGTTATCCAGTATTCCCATGAAGTCGTCTAACTGTGACCTACCCTCTACACTGCTATGCTCATTACTACTTACATATATATTCTACATTTGTTATTTATACAAATGCTTTATATGTAGGTTATAATCTGAAATTGTCCTCTCTCTTAACCCACTGACTTTCATTTGAATGGTAACACCTGTCTTTTTAGACACAAAAAAACCTCCCAATCATATGATTAGAAGGTAGTTTCGGTATCAACATTTAGTAGGGATATTTTGTCTAGGATCGTATCTAGACCGTTTACCCCTATTCGACTAAACATTGATATGACAGTGTTTCTACTGTTTACATCTACGTCCCAGGAGAGATTCGAACTCCCGACCGACGCCTTAGAAGGGCGTTGCTCTATCCAGCTGAGCTACTGAGACAATATTTTCTTTCCCAACTAAAATACTGGAAAGACAATATTTATTATCATGTATTTTTGATACAATGTCAAGGGTATTAATGAATTTTTTTAAATTAATAAGGAAAATAGAACATTATTTTCCTAACCTATCCCTTATTTCCTATAGAACAAGCAGTTAATCTATTTAATTGTTTCTTTAAAAGCTTTTCTTCCAGTATAAACTTTATTGACCTCTATCGTTATGTTGCTAATAGAGTCTTCTGTCAAGGGGACTTTACCATCCTTCTGTATCCTTTTCCAATTGTTCAAATCACTTCTATACAAATATTCGGAGAGACGATAAATATCTACTTCTTTTTCCAATCCTTCTAAATAAGTTTCTTCAATTTCTTTTTTAATTTGCTTCTTCACAAATTGGCGAATCTCTTGCTCAGTAATTTTACCCTCAAAGCTACTTAGTAAAGCATTCATATTTAATTTTACTTCAAATTTCACTACATCTCCTTGTACTTTAGGTTTTACTTTTACTTTGAGGTTGTCTATTATAATGGAAACAAACTTATCGTCGTGAGGAATCGTAATTTCCCCTCTTTTAGTTTCCTTAGTCATCCATTGTAACCCGTTCACTTGATTACCAGTTATAAAACCCTTGAATTCGTCAGGCGTAACGACACCTACCCCTTCGAATTTTGGTAGCTTATCTTTTTCTTTTTCGGTCTCCCACTTTTCATCTATTTTTACATAGGGAATATTTACTTCATAACTAGGTTCATTTAAACGGATAACGAGCTTTCGGAAATCTATTGGTTCTATAAACGATTCTTGTTGGTAGGAACTCATAGGATCAGCTAGTTTAAGTCTCGTCATTGCGTTGTTAAAGAGGGGATTTAACAGCATCATTTCACCGACAGGATCTTGCGTTGTATATATCCATGTTTGATATCTAATCTCCCTATACCTTAAAAAAGAGTTAATAATCACATTAGCTCTTCCATCTTTGAGTGCTTCCTCAGAAAGAACCATATACTTCATATGTCCCCAGAATAGCTTCAAATCCATTGATTTATATAATTCAAAGAATGCCTCTTCTATGGTGTCACCTTTAGCCTTTCCAACTTCCACCTGAATAGCATCCTGGTTTGGTTGCTCCGTTTTTGCAATATTGATAAAGTCGATGATTTGGGCATGTATCTCATACTTATCGTCTTTATAATCGATTCCTATTGCATAGATATAACGTAATCTATTTGGTTCTTCCTCATCCCAACAGCTGCTCAGTAAAGGTATTAAACAGCAAAGAATGCACAACCGTTTAATTATCCCCTTCATCATCCGCCCCTCCAATTCGAGTAGAATCCTGAGGACTTAAAGCATGTGGGCGCTCGTTGTAGCTTTTGGGAGCTGGCCTTATAAGCGACTTTTTAATGGTTGACCAGCTCAAATCCGTTGCAATATTCATATATGGAACTCCAAATATTCTAATACTTGATAAATAAAGCAGTAAAAAATATAAAGAAATAAAAAATCCAAATAATCCTAATATAGAAGTAATCAATATGAGTATTATTCGAACGATACTTATCGATGTGACAAGTGACTGATTCACTAAAGTAAAGGTAGCAATGGTAGATATCGCGATCACAACAATCATCGCCGGGCTTGTTAAACCTGCTCTTATAGCTGCATCCCCTACAATTAGGCCGCCTACCACACTAATGGTTCCCCCGATTACAGTAGGCAATCGTAAGCCTGCCTCTCTAAATAACTCGAACATAACTAGCATCGTCAGCATTTCAAGGGCTGAAGGCAACGGAAGTCCCGAATTATTTTGGACAACGGTGGCGAGTAATTGAAAGGGTAGTTGGTCCTGATGAAAAGTAGTAAGTGCTAGCCAAAAGGCAGGTAAGGCTAATCCTATCATGAGACCAATTATTCTCAGCACTCTTTCAGCACTACTAAAAGCCATCGGATATTCTACGTCTTCCCCTGCTTTTAATAACAAAAATAAGTTTACTGGAGTTATTACAACATAAGCCACCCCATCAACTAGAATAAGAAACCTTCCCCTTACCAAGGCTTGTACAGCAAAATCTGGCCTTCCTGTGTAATCATTTCTAGGGAAGATGGGTGATCTTTTATTTATTTTTTCCAGTAAAAGTTCTCCACTAAAAACGATATCAATATCCACTTTCTTTAATTGGCTCATAATATCCTTTAGGATATCCTTACTAGCAATATCATCCATGTAAAGTATAGCAACTGTCGTTTTTGATCTTTTCCCTAATTCCAGTTTTTTCACATTCAAGGAGTTTGTAGGTAATCTTTTTCTTATTAAAGCAATATTAACTGAAATATCCTCAATAAAATTATCCCTTGGCCCTTTAATAAGCACTTCCATCCTGGATTCCTCAGGACTTCTATTAGGCTTTTTTGCAATATTACTTGAGAACGTAAGATTTTCATCCTCAATATGAAGAATCAGATAGCCATTGAAGATTCTTGTGATTAAATCTTCTTTTGCCTCTACCTTTTGTAAGTCTGGTATATGTAGCTTATTTAAAATAAACTCTTCAAGTGGTTCCTCTCCAACCATACTACACGTTTCTTGTACCCGATGAACAACGGTTTCATTTAATAATTGTTGATCAATCATAGCATCACAGGTGATAAAATGGACTTTATATTTCCCGTAAACGTACAACTGAAATAGGACATCCTCATTCTTCTTGAATAGTTCTTTTATTGTTTGAAGATCCAGTTTCCCCTCCGGTGTTTTCACTTAGGGTCCCTCCTTTCTTATTCTTACGTCTTTTCTTTTTTTTTGTTGTTTTTTTATGAAAAAAAGCTACCAAGAACAAGAAGAATGATACTAGTAAAAAGAATACGAATGTAGCTATAAGAAAGTAATTTCCTTTGATGAAAAGAAATAAATTGTCGTTTATTAACGTTAAAACCATGCAAAGTGCAAAGAACGCTGGGGCTAAGATGAACCAGACAGGCTTCTTTTCTTTCATTTTAAGAAGATCAACTGTGATGAATAATAGCAGTCCAACTCGTATAAAGGCACCAGTTAACCATTGATAAATGGAAAAAAAGTCTAGATGTTCGATGAACTGCCCAATTGTAACTAGACCCCATTCCTCATATGCCGGATAATTTTGTTCGGCAGCCTCATGTGGCCCAAACTCTGTAATAGCTCCTAGTAAAGGCCCTAAGGTTAGTCCCATTAACAAGAACAGGATGATTCCAAAATGGTACCACTTCATTTTGTCCTTGATGTATTGTTGTAAAAAGAGCAGTAGTATAAGCTCAATATAACCTGCAGCAGGAAAAACGCTTGCTTTTAGCACTGGCTCCCAGCCATGCTCCAGAAATGGTCGTAGTAATGAATAATCCTTCACCTGGATATTCACAAGGGCTACAAAAAAACCTAAAACCAATACACCAAACAAAACCATAACATTTACTATAGCAATAGTTTGAATATTGCTAGTTGCTAATAGGATGCACAAAACAATATAAATTATTAATAAGACGATAATGGAAGTGGTAGGCAAGAAGGTGGTTTTGACCCATTGCATCGCTTCACGCATTGTAAAGGCTGCTAATACGAACAGATAGATCCCTACTACGTACCGAAAGATTATACTAGTTTTTTGACCAGTTGCCTCCTGCAGCCACTCCATCAATGGCTTCTGTTTCGCTTGCTTATAAATATAAACAAGTATAAAGATCCAGAAGGCCATGATTACTGCAGCCAATATGACAGAAATCCACCCATCTCTCCCTCCCACCTCTAAAATAGGTGGGAGAATAGTGACATGATTTTTTAATCCAATCATAGTCATGGATAAAGCAACAATGTGTAAAATACTTATCGGACCGACTCGTTTCAAATTCATACCTTCTAACGTTTTATAATACTTTCTAGTTTTGACAACTTTTGAAGTGTTTATAAGGTAAAAAAGATATAAATTTGAGAACTATTCTTAAGCAACCTATATTGTCTATGTTAAAGGGTAGGGTTAAGATGCAAAGAAATCTTAGTTCAGAGAGTAGAATTGATTTCCCGTCTAGCCGAACGCTTTCCTCGGGTTGAACGATAAGCCATCACCCATCGCTTACGTGCGTGGTTGAAACGTCTTATCTGTCTCCCTCATCCCGTAGAAGTCGCCGTCTAGCACTCCAATGGGAACAGCTCTAGAATTGATAAAGCGCTAATCAATTTACTTGCATAAGCAAAATTGAAGAACTGTCACCAACCCCAATTTCATCATCCATTTATTTTCTTCATGGCCATTTGAATATTCCATTGTGAAAGTTTGAAGTCACTAAAAAAATTGTTAGTTAAAATCAACCATTAACTTCAGTAAAGCTTTTATATTTAAGATCTTCGTTACCATGGAGAGATTCATTATTAAGTAGAGATAACTCTAGCTAGGATTCTTCTTCTAAAACAAAAAGAGCAAGCTATGTTAATAGCTCACTCTTTTTGTAAAATACTCATTCAACTACTGAATAGTTTCCGTGTTCCATGGAAATCACATAATCAGGCTTCGGTGGTTTTCCACCGTGCTCCTTAATTTTATTTTTGTGACCAGCAATATGCTCAGGACTCTTTTCCCAGGCTTTCCATGCCTCTTCTGATTCCCAGCGAACGATCATTACTACTTCTTCCTCCCCACGGCGAACGTTTTTTACTAAAAGTTCACGTCCGATAAAACCTTCTCTTTGTTCAATTAAAGATGGTCCTTCATCTGGTTTTTTCTTAAAGCGTTCTAGTACCTTATTTGAATTTCCTTCTGTTACTGTCCATTTTCTTATTTGTACGAACATTGTCATCCCTCCAAATTATAACGAATATATGTAATATCTTTCTTATTACTGTCCTGATTCTTCCACTTCATTCTGTTGATCTTTTTCATCAACTTCTACTAATTCAAATAACTGGGCAAATTCATCCTTTAACATTTCTACAGCCTTTAGCTCCCCCACTAACAATGAGTTCACGGACTGTAGCTCTGGAGTAGCGAGCTGTCTTTTTAGAGAATTAGATTTAGTTTGCATGATCTCATAGAAGGCCAAAGCTCTTCCTCGACGAAACGTTTTTGCTCCACGTCTTTTTCCACTACCTCTACAAGGACCATTTTGATCTTCATAGTGATCCGTGAGTGTTGCTCTTTGGGAATCATTTTTCATTTTTCATCCCCCCTTATGTATACATTCGTATACATAAAATTGTATACGAATGTATACACCCTGTCAATTTTAAGTAATGAAAACTGTATGTTTTGCTACCAGAAAACAGATTCAAATAAAGCAGTTGATATACCAAGCAAAGAAGCAACATGATAAGATAATCTCTTGCATTCAACGACTTTTTAGAAAAAAAATAGCGCCTAAAATCCTAAACGTTAAAGGATTGTAAGCGCTTTTCTATACGGTTCAAACTTATTCTAAACCTTGATAGGACTCATCTGTTTACTTCAAATTAAATTAATCCTCTTTAACTGAAGCCTCAACTGTTTCGTTATTAAAGTAGTTATTATACTTGTCCATATCAAGACGACCTTCCCATTTCGCCATGACTAATGCTGCTAATGTATTACCACATATGTTGACAACTGTACGCATCATATCTAATAGACGGTCAATTCCAAGAATGAAAGCTAACCCTTCTAACGGAATACCTACTGCACCAAGTGTTGAAAGAAGCACGACAAACGATACTCCCGGCACACCTGCTATGCCTTTCGATGTGACCATTAACGTTAAAACTAAAATAATTTGATCTGATAAGGACAAATCAATATTGTACATTTGTGCAATGAATAATGCTGCAATAGCTTGGTATAAAGTAGAGCCATCTAAATTAAACGAATAACCTGTTGGAATAACAAATGACCCAATATCTTTTGGTACACCTGCTTTTTCTGTTTTCAGCATAATACGCGGCAATACAGTTTCAGAGCTTGCAGTGGAAAATCCTAATATGAGCTCGTCTTTAATCATTTTGATAATGCGGAATATGCTTAACCCAACAATTTTTGCCGTTATGCCCAATACAACTACAATAAAGAAAATCATCGCAAAATAAACTAAGATCATTAGTTTCCCTAATGGAATTAAAGAAGATAACCCAAATGTGGAAACTGTTGTTGCGATTAATGCAAAAACTCCAATTGGCGCAAATTTCATAATTAAATTCGTTACCCAGAACATCGCGTCAGCTACACCATGCGCTAATGCTAATACTGGTTTACCTTTATCACCAATAGCTGCAACCCCTAGACCAAACAGTACGGAGAAGAAGATGATTGGCAACATGTCCCCTGCTGCCATGGAGGAGACAATGTTAGTAGGTACAATATTTACAATTGTATCCATTATGCTATGATCTTCTTTAGACATTTCTTCTGTTGTTTCAACATACGAAGAAATGTCTCCTTTTGTTAACTCATTCATATCGACACCACTACCAAATTGCGTTATATCAGCTAATAATATACCTAGAATAATGGCAACCGTTGTAATGATTTCAAAATAAATAAGTGTTTTAACCCCAAGTTTTCCAACCTGTTTTAAAGAACCCTGACCGGCTACACCAACAATTAATGTCGAAATAATAATTGGGACTACAATCATTTTAATCATATTCATGAAAATCGTTCCAAAAGGTGTGAGGTATTTTAAAATATTATTGTTTCCATAAAATATACCGCCAACAATAATACCTAAAATCAAACCGATTAAAATTTGCCAAGCTAGCCCAATTCTTTTACGCTTTTTCATTTTTTTAATACCCCTCAATACTGTAGATAAAGAATAAATTATCTTAATATAATATGTCGTTTTTCATTATACTAGTATACTAATGAAAAGTTAATTTTTTTATCCTACAAAATAATTGGTAAGAATAATTTCATTTTTTCGATTATAAAAACCAATACATCAACAGATGATATGAACATTATCAACTGTTGGTACCGCAAATAATTTACACTCCCTGCTAGATATGTCACGGTTATTTTAATATTTTAGTTAATGAATCCAACTATCCTCTCGCTGTATAGGGTAAGAAGGCTATTAGCAAGCTTCTTTGCAGTTCTTTAACATCTTGTAGTTTTGGCGCTAGTATACATTGAAAGCTTTCCGAAACATCTAATACGTACAGTTAGCTTGTTAGTATGAAACTCATTCATGGTCACATTTCTATGACTTGTTCTTGCTAGTATGTTTATTTCGTTTGGCAATATACAAATGACGAATGAAATAGCATACGTCCGGGCTGCTTATTCTTCGACGATTGGACTAGTTGGTATTTTCCAATATTTTTTCCAAAGAGTTTACTCCTACTAGAATGTTTAAGTATTTTATTTATAGGAATTGCTCCGACCTTTCATAAAGTTGTTATGGCAAGTGATAATGACTTTAATACATATGTCCTCCAAACAGGTGCTACAAATAACGTTTTTAAATGCATTAATCGTTGAATTACAAGCAACTTATTGTTTAAAGATTACGAAGGTCGACTTCAACTCATCTAGATTACTTAACTATTGTTGAATTCGTCACTATGAAATGTATTGGTTTAATAATAAAAGGGTCTGATCTGAATTAATTCTCTGGTCACTTAAACTTAAAAAGCACCTCAAACCCTTGACAATCAAGGATTTGAGGTGCTTTTTGGATGATTCAAGCATATTTTTATACTTCGTGTTATGTCCCAGGAGAGATTCGAACTCCCGACCGACGCCTTAGAAGGGCGTTGCTCTATCCAGCTGAGCTACTGAGACCAAGTACTCCCCCACCACACAGATAGGAAAGACAAGATTTATTATATAATGATAACAAATGAATGTCAACGCTATATTTTTAAATTTTAAAATTAACTTCCTCTAACAGCATATGATTGGGGGAGTAAAATAGAACTTGCCAACCATCTGATTGTTCCTCGATAATCGCATAGCTCTTTTCCTTGCGTCCCCTTGGCTTATGAAGACTTCCTGGATTCACGAAAAGGATATCATTTTGAAACTCTGCTCCAAGCAAATGGGAGTGTCCAAAGCATACTATTTTCGCTCCGACTTCTTGAGCTCTATAATATAAAGGCATTAAAGTAGTTTTTACTTGATGCAGGTGACCATGCACTATTAAAATGATATGATCCTCTATTGAAATAATTTTTTCTTCTGGAAAGCCAAGATCATAGTCACAATTTCCTTTTACAATAGACACAGGTTTGTCTTCAAAATAGGAAGCCTCTAACTCACTATCACCACAGTGGATAATCCCATCGACCTTTTCGGCATATAAACGTATTACCTCTTCCATAGCCGATTTATCCTTATGTGTATCACTCATAACTAAAAGCTTCATAAATCAACCACCTTTACAATAAACCAGGTAATTTTGACTTCAATTGCTTAATAGCGTTGCCACGGTGAGATATTGCCCCTTTTTCTTCCGCAGATAATTCGGCCATCATTTTATTCTCCGATGGAACAAAAAATACTGGGTCGTAGCCAAAGCCGTTATCTCCTTTTCTTTCTTGAGCGATAACTCCTTCGCACGTTCCTCTAACAGTAAATGGCTCTATAGATGGAGATGCCACTGCAATCACACAAACGAAGCGGGCACTTCTTTCGGATTCTTTTATGCCTGTAAGCTCTTCTAACAGTTTTGTGATGTTTGCCTCGTCGCTCTTCTCTTCTCCTGCATATCGAGCCGAGTAGACACCCGGACGGCCGCCTAAGGCATCCACTTCAAGCCCGCTGTCATCCGCTATTACAATCGATTGTAAATGTTCAGCTAACGCAGTCGCTTTTAACAAGGCATTTTCTTCAAAGGTTGTACCCGTTTCCTCAATGTCCATTTCCTTTGCTACATCATGAAGGGTAAGAACTTCGTACCCTAGGGGAAGAAATAGTGCTTCAAAATCCTTTGCTTTCCCCTTATTTTTAGTGGCAATTATTATTTGTTCCATATCCAAGTCACCCTTTCTCTCCAATTTTAGAAGCTAGCTCTCCTAATGCAGCTCGCTGAATATCCATTAACTGCTGGATTCCCTCTTCAGCGTACTCAAGTAGCTCAAGCAGCTCTTTTTTGGAGAAGGTTGCTTCTTCGCCCGTTCCTTGGAGCTCTACATACTCTCCACTGCTAGTTTGTACAATATTCATATCCACTGTAGCAGAAGAGTCCTCTACGTAATTTAAATCTAACACTACGCCAATTTCGTCCACTATACCTACACTAGTTGCAGCGAGGTATTGATGGACAGGAAACTTAGGAAGCTGCTTTTGCTCGTATAATTTTCCTAGCGCGATGGTCAATGCCACAAATGCACCAGTGATACTCGCAGTTCTTGTCCCACCATCAGCTTGGATGACATCGCAGTCAATCCAAATTGTTTTTTCTCCAATTGCTTCTAGATCAACCACAGAACGCAATGCTCGTCCTATTAGACGTTGTATTTCCATCGTACGCCCGGTAACCTTCCCCTTGGACGATTCGCGCTGTGTACGGGATTCTGTGGCGCGTGGTAGCATAGAATATTCAGCAGTGATCCACCCCTTGCCTTGTCCTCTTAAAAAAGGAGGCACTCGATCTTCAATCGTTGCATTGCAAATGACCTTTGTATTTCCAACTGTTATTAACACAGATCCTTCTGGGTGCATTAAATAGTCTCTTTCAATTGTTACCTTTCGGAGTTGCCTTGTTTCTCTTCCATCAAATCTAATCATATATTTCTCCTTTTATGTACCTGAACAGAAGAAAACCCCGCTATTCGAGGATTCTCTTAACAGGGTTAATGAAATGAAATTGTCCGTATATCCGCATTCGACAAGTTTAACCACTTTTCGACAATTGTTTTAAAAATTGGTACTGAACCCGTCGTATAGAAAATAGGTTTTTTCTCTATCTCGGTCGGATTCCGTAAATGATGATAATCTAAGTACTCTAAAACATCCTGAGCTGTTTCCTCTGCTGATGAAAGAACATTTACATGTTCTCCAACTGCATCCTCAATATGCTTTTGTAATAATGGGTAATGGGTGCAGCCTAGGATAACCGTATCAAAATGCTCTGATTTTAAAGGCTGTAACGCTTCAAAAACCATTTGTCGCGCAAAGTCACCCTCATATTCATTACTCTCAACAATTGGAACAAAAGTAGGGCATGCAAGCGGAATGATTTTACTTGAAGTATTTAGAGCTGCGATTGCCTTTTCATAAGCCCCACTTTTAATTGTACCGCTTGTACCTAACACTACAATTTCATTTTTTTTCGTTGCTTTAATAGCTGCTCGGGCTCCTGGGAAAATAACACCGATCACCGGGAAAGGCATTTTCTTACTCAAGGAGTTTAGAGCTACTGCTGTCGCAGTATTACATGCTATTACAAGCATTTTAATTTTCATTTTAGACAAGGCAATTGCCATTTGCCATGTAAATTTACGAACTTCTTCACTAGTTCTAGGTCCATAAGGACATCTAGCTGTATCACCAATATAAATAATTTCTTCGTTTGGGAGTAGATGCATAATTTCTTTTGCAACTGTCAAACCTCCCACACCAGAGTCTATCACACCGATTGGGGCTTTCACGTCAATTCCTCAGTTCTTTTTCATCTCATGATGTAATTTTGCTAATAATGTTGATAATGCCTGTGCTTCATCTTGGTCAAACTGCTTTAGCACATCTTTTAAGTATTGCTGTCGTTTGTCAATTACCTCTTCGATGATACGCTCGCCTTCTTTTAATAAATGTATTCGTACAACCCGACGATCTTGCTCGTCTCTCACGCGTTGCACTAGTTCACTTCTTTCCATTCGGTCAATTAAGTCCGTAGTGGTACTAAAAGCTAAATACATTTTATTAGATAAATCCCCGATTGTCATGTCTCCAATCTCAAAAAGCCACTGAAGAGCTACAAACTGGGGAGGCGTTATCGTATAAGAATTTAAGATTTGTCGCCCTCTTTGTTTGATAATCCCTGAAATATGCCGAAGTTCTTTTTCTAAAAAAGCAACATCTTCGTGGTTAAGTTCCACTTGGTTCTTTTCTTCTGCCATGAATCTCACTCCTCAAAACAATACGTCCTCTTATTATTGTGACTTGTTCTGAGGAAAATGGCAAGGATTCAAATCAATTCAATGATAATTCGCCTAGTCTTAATAGTTCAACAATTGCTTGAGATCTACCAGATACGCCTAATTTTTGTATCGTGTTAGATATATGGTTTCGAACTGTTTTTTCACTAATAGACAGCTGAATTGAAATGTCTTTTGTAGAATTGTCTTCTACTAATAATTGAAATATTTGACGCTCTCTGCTCGTCAAAATTGATCTTTGCTGATTACCATCGTACAATGCCATAGCCCCCTATCCACTCTCCTACTAACGTATGTAGCAAAGGGATGGTAGGTGACGGCTAGTAAATACTCTTTTGAAAAACTTCTTTTTCTTGTTCGGTCCATTTTGCAGATTTTCCCGTTTTCTTATCAATTTGTACGATACTGCCTCTTCCAGTAAACACTATATCCCCTTTTTGATTTTTAGCCATGTAATGGATATCCACCGAAGAACTGCCAACTGAATTGGCTTTTACATAAACACGGAGTTTCTCATCAAAAAAAACCTGTTTCTGATAATCACATTGTAAATCTGCAACAACTGGTATCTTTTCTCCTTTTGGGTTCAGCCAATCACTCATAAGCATAACCTTTTTAAAGTATTCAATACGAGCATACTCAAAGTAAGTAAATGGTACGGTATTATTTAGATGTCCATACATATCTGTTTCCGAAAAACGCACGCTTATCTCTGTGTAAAAAGAAAACCCCTTCTCCCAAGTCTCTATATCTTCTATGTAAGCTGCTCTCATATTAATAATCCCCTTTTCCTATAGTTTGAAGTTCACCAAAAAATGAATGAACATTCATTTATTATATCAGAAAATTAAAAATCCATCTAATAAATAATGAAGGTAAAGGACATAAAATGGGATATAGGTCTAACATTCAAGTTGAGCTAGTTTAGTGAACCCTTTTCTAAAAGAGATCTACAATTATCCATAAAAAAAAGCCCAGAATTTGCATTCTGAGCTTTTACATATTTATTAGTCTACCATGTTGTCGCTTCCGAAGAAGTTTCTGAACATTTGAACTGTAGTATCACGGTTTAATGCTGCGATAGAAGTTGTAAGTGGAATACCTTTTGGACATGCAACTACACAGTTTTGTGCGTTACCACAGTTTGCAAGGCCTCCGTCTCCCATGATTGCATTTAAACGCTCGTCTTTATTCATAGCTCCAGTTGGATGCGCGTTGAACAAACGAACTTGTGAAAGCGGAGCAGGTCCGATAAATGAAGCATTATCATTTACGTTTGGACAAGCTTCTAAACATACACCACAAGTCATACATTTAGACAATTCATAAGCCCATTGGCGTTTACGCTCTGGCATACGTGGACCTTCTCCAAGGTCATAAGAACCATCAATTGGAACCCATGCTTTAACTTTTTTCAAAGCATCAAACATACGGCTTCTATCAACTTGAAGGTCACGTACGACTGGGAAAGTGCTCATAGGTGCTAATGTAATCGGTTGAGTCAATTGATCAATAAGTGTTGAACAAGATTGACGTGGACGACCATTAATAACCATTGAACATGCACCACATACTTCCTCTAAGCAGTTCATGTCCCAAGTTACAGGAGTAGTAGCTTTACCATCTGTGTTAACTGGTCTTTGACGAATTTCCATTAAAGCAGAAATTACATTCATATTTGGACGCCAATTTACTTCGAATTTTTCCCAATAAGGTTTAGATTCAGGAGTATCTTGACGGTAAATTTCTATTTGAACCTTTTTGGTTTCTGTTGCCGTCACCATGATTATTTTGCTCCTTTCGTTGATGAGTAATCACGTTTACGAGGAGCAACAAGAGATACATCAATATCTTCATAATGAATAATTGGAGCCCCTGTAGCTGGATCAAACTTAGCCATAGTAGTTTTCATGAATTCTTCGTCATTACGTTCTGGGAAATCAGGTTTGTAATGTGCTCCACGGCTCTCATTACGTTGAAGTGCTCCTAACGTGATAACACGAGCTAAGTATAACATATTTTTCAATTGACGAGTAAATGATGCACCTTGGTTAGACCAACGTTGTGTATCATCCATGTTAATGTTTTCGTATCTTTCCATTAACTCTTGAATTTTTCTGTCAGTTTCTTCTAGCTTGTCATTGTAACGAACTACTGTTACGTTGTCAGTCATCCACTCACCAAGCTCTTTATGTAGAAGGTAAGCGTTTTCTGTACCTTTCATTGCTAGAGTTTTCTCCCATTTCTCTTGCTCAAGCTTCACTTCATTCTCATAGATAGAATCATCTAAGTCCTCTGCATGAGTAGAAAGCCCTTTCATGTATTTAACAGCATTAGGTCCAGCCACACTTCCTCCAAATACTGCAGAAAGTAATGAGTTAGCTCCTAAACGGTTAGCTCCATGTTGAGAATAGTCACATTCGCCCGCAGCAAATAGACCAGGGATATTTGTCATTTGATCGTAGTCTACCCATAATCCGCCCATTGAATAGTGGACAGCAGGGAAAATTTTCATAGGAACTTTACGTGGGTCGTCCCCAGTAAATTTCTCATAAATTTCAATGATTCCACCAAGCTTAACGTCTAATTCATGTGGATCTTTGTGAGAAAGATCTAGATATACCATGTTTTCGCCGTTAATACCTAACTTTTGGTTTACACATACATCAAAAATTTCACGTGTTGCAATATCACGTGGTACTAGGTTACCGTAAGCAGGATACTTTTCTTCTAGGAAGTACCAAGGTTTACCGTCTTTGTAAGTCCAAATACGACCACCCTCACCACGAGCTGATTCTGACATCAGACGAAGCTTATCATCTCCAGGAATCGCTGTTGGGTGAATTTGGATAAATTCTCCGTTTGCATAGTAAGCGCCTTGTTGATATACGATACTTGCAGCAGAACCTGTATTGATAATAGAGTTAGTTGTTTTTCCGAAAATAATACCAGGACCACCAGTAGCCATGATTACAGCGTCTCCACGGAAAGCACGGATTTCTGAAGAGTTCAGGTTTTGTGCTTTAATACCACGACAAGTACCTTCTTGGTCTTTAATAATACCTAGGAATTCCCATCCTTCGTATTTTGTTACTAGCCCTTCTACTTCAAAGCGACGAACTTGTTCATCAAGTGCATAAAGTAGTTGTTGACCAGTAGTAGCACCAGCGAATGCTGTACGGTGCATTAAAGTTCCTCCAAAACGACGGAAGTCTAATAACCCCTCTGGCGTACGGTTGAACATAACTCCCATACGGTCAAATAAATGAATGATTCCAGGTGCTGCATCAGCCATTGCTTTAACAGGAGGTTGGTTTGCTAAGAAGTCTCCACCATAAACAGTGTCATCTAAATGAACTGCAGGAGAATCCCCTTCACCTTTTGTATTTACAGCCCCGTTAATACCGCCTTGTGCACATACAGAGTGTGAGCGTTTAACAGGAACTAATGAAAATAGATCTACTTGTGTGCCTTCTTCGGCAGCTTTCATTGTTGCCATTAATCCGGCTAATCCACCGCCGACAACAATAAGTTTACTTTTTGCCATGCTATTTCACTCCTTAAATTTATAGTAGCTTAGGTGTAGAAGGGTCTTATACGAATGCTAAAAGTGCTTGTACACCAACTACAGATAACGCTAAGAAGATTACTAATGTTACATAAGTTGCAATTCTTTGAGATTTTGGTGATTGCGTAATTCCCCAGCTTACAAGGAAAGACCAAATACCGTTAGCTAAATGGAACGTTGCAGAAATTACACCTACAATATAAAACGCTAACATCCATGGGTTTGATAAAATATCATTCATCATGTTAAAGTTTACTTCCTTAGCTCCAATAGCAGCCTGGAAACGTGTTTCGAATACATGCCATGCGATGAATACAACAAGGAATATTCCAGTAAAACGTTGTAAGATAAATAGCCAGTTTCTTAAAGTACCATATCTGTTTGGATTATACTTAACAGTAAATGCAATATAGATACCATAGAATGCATGGAACAATAAAGGAATATAAATTACAAACACTTCCAGCATTAGTCTAAAAGGTAGACTCTCCATGAAATGTGATGCCGTGTTAAAGGCTTCTTCACCTCTTGTAGCAAAATGGTTTACTACTAAATGTTGCGCCAGAAATAATCCAACTGGAATAATACCAAGTAAAGAATGTAATCGACGCATGAAAAATTCGCGTTCTTTCGACAAAACAGTAACCCCCCTCAAATTTCCAATTAGCGATGATTAAACTATAGTAAAAGAATAATAAATCACCACATGTTCACACCTTCTTGTTACGAATTTATGACATATCCATTGTACTCTCAACATTTTAGAGCGTCAAGGTATGTTTCCTGATTTTATTCATCTTTCTAACATACCATGTTTAATGATTAGTTTATTTTTTCACAAAGTATTCCCTCCCAGCGAAAAAATTTTATGCTAGAATAGATTATAGTTTTTATTTATCTTTGGAAAGAAGGGTTGCTGTTTGAATGAAAGAGAACATTCACATGTAACTTCCTTTGGATATGAAATAATAAGAGATCACGTGCTCACTTCTATTCTCGGAAAACATGAAAAAGAAATATTGTATTGGGCAGGTAAGGACCTTGCTCGTAAGTTTCCTCTCTATTCAATGGAAGAAGCCATCTCTTTCTTCCAAGAGGCTGGGTGGGGACGACTGGAGTTAGAGAAAACGTCAAAGGATTCAGCCCATTATACACTCGAAACATTCAATTTACCTCAAAGTGGAATAAATAGATGCCATCGATTAGAGGCAGGCTTTCTCGCAGAGCAGAAGCAAAAAATAGATGGCTATGAAACCGAATGCTATGATGAGTTTGTTAAAAAAACTGGATTGGTTACTTTCCATATTAAATGGGACTTAAAAAGTAAACGCTAAAGATACATAAAGAGGAGGATGGGGGCAACTTGCATCTTCCTCTCTTTTTTAACTTAAGCTTTGTTAAAGTTATTGGTTGATTTTGACTAACATTTCTTTTTTATAGTGACTGTAAACAATAAAAAAAGGGACATTCAAATGGCTATTAAGCTCTTTATCGATGCATTAAAGCTGTTCTCATTTATTGAATGGAGCGACAGACGGCGACTCCTGTGGGATGAGTGAGACAGATAAGACATTACAACCACGCGCGTAAGCGATGGGTGATGGCTTATCGCTCACCCCACGGAAAGCGTCCGGCTGGCGCGGAAATCAATTTCTACACTCTGATTTAAAGATTTCTTTACACATAAATCAACCCTACCCTTTAACATAGCCTTAACTTATTACTTAATTTATAGCCAAATCAAATTCATCGTGAAGCGCATTAGCAGCTTGTATCATATTGCCTTGCGGTACTACAACGGAAACCTTTATTTCAGAGGTACTGACCATTTTAACTGGTATATTCTCCTTACTTAGACGGTCGAACATTTGTGCAGCTACACCAGGGTTAGATACCATCCCGGATCCTACGATAGAAACCTTCGCTAGTCCTACCTCAAAATCTGCAAAAGTAAATCCTAAATTTTGTTTAGTTTTCTCTAAAACGTGGATTGCTTCGGATAGAGACTCTTTTTTAATCGAAAAGGAAACGGTCGGCTTCATTCCTTCGACAATCGACTGGACAATAATATCTACATCAATATGATTATTGGCCAGTGTAGTAAAAATGGAAGCAAGAGAACCATTAAAAGGTACTGTATACTCAATTGTTAAACGAACTATATCTGATTCAAAAGCTACCCCTCGTACTACCAAATTATTCTCCACATCTACTTCCTCCTTTAAAATGGTTCCTTCCGTTTCTTCATAGCTCGAGCGAACACGTAATGGAATCTTATAGTTTTTTGCAAATTCTACTGCTCTAGGGTGAAGTACCCCTGCTCCTAAATGTGCTAACTCAAGCATTTCATCATATTCTAACTGTTCTAGCTTTCTAGCATTAGATACGTAGCGCGGGTCTGAAGTATACACCCCATCTACATCCGTATAAATATCGCAGATGTCTGCACCAATAGCAGCTGCTATTGCGACTGCAGTAGTGTCCGACCCTCCTCTACCTAAAGTAGTAATCTCACCTGTTTCGGACATGCCTTGAAAGCCTGCCACAATTACTACTTGATTAGCCAGTAAACACTCGTTTATTTTTTGGCCATCCAATTGCTTAATTTTTGAATTTCTATGTACTTCATCTGTAACTATACCTGCTTGCCAACCCGTCAAGGATAGAGCCTCTACTCCAAGTGCATTTAACTGTATAGCAAGTAAGCTCATCGTTACTTGTTCTCCAGAAGCAAGCAACATATCCATTTCTCTTTTAGTTGGGGTGTTAGTGATTTCGTTAGCCATTTCTGCTAAGTCATCTGTTGTTTTTCCCATAGCAGAAACAACTACAACAATATCATGTCCCTTTTCCTTTTCTTTTTGAACTCTTTTTGCAACGTTACTGATTAACTCAATGGAGCCTACAGAGGTCCCTCCAAATTTCATGACAATTTTACTCATTAACCTATCTCCCCTTTATCTCCTTTAGCGGACAATAAGAAAAGCACAAGCGCCTATGTCTGCCCCGACAGGCAAATGGTGAAAAGCGAGGAGGCAGTTCCTCAGCCACCGGAGCTTTTATCCATTTGAC
>JBEMAY010000038.1:0-27920 GCA_040274765.1 Psychrobacillus sp. | reverse complement strand
CTTTTTCAGGAGCTACTCCGGCGTGAGCAGTTTTACCAGTAATAGTTGTCCAAAGTTTTGCTTGATAAGGAGCTGCAGTGACAATACCACCAACTTCACCATCGCTGTCAATTGCATAACCGTATTTAGCAGTTAGCAAGGAAGGATCCATTTCTTTAGCTCCAACAAGTCCACTTTCTTCACCAGCAGTGATTACCACTTGAATATCACCATGCTCGACGGATTGCTCATTTAAACGACGTATAGCCTCAAATAAGGCTGCAATACCAGCTTTATCATCTGCCCCTAGTATAGTGGTGCCATCTGAATAAATATAACCATCCTCTTTTAAAACTGGTTGGATTCCCTTACCGGGTACAACCGTATCCATGTGAGTAGTAAAGTAAATACTGTCTGCAGACGCCTTATTCCCCTTCAAAGTAGCAATTAAATTACCAGCACCGTGTCCAGTTCTCTGTGCAGAATCATCTTCTATTACAGAAAAGCCAAGCTGCTCAAGCTTATGCTTAAGAATTGGCGCAATTATTTGCTCATGCTTTGTTTCGGAATCTATCTTAACTAACTCAAAAAATTCTTCTATTAAACGATTCATCTTGTAAAAGACTCCTTTATAATGGGATATTCCCGTGCTTTTTCTTAGGTCTAGTTTCTTTTTTGTTACGCATCATCTCTAGCCCTTGGATCAACTTGATGCGAGTCTCTCTCGGATCAATGACATCATCGACCATCCCCATGGAGGCTGCTACATATGGATTTGCAAACTTTTCACGATACTCTTCAATCTTTTCAGCACGAACTTGTTCTGGATTATCGCTAGAGGCAATCTCTCTTGCAAAAATAATATTTGCTGCACCCTGTGGTCCCATAACTGCAATTTCTGCATTTGGCCATGCAAACACTAAGTCTGCCCCAATTGACTTAGAGTTAAGTGCTACATATGCCCCTCCGTACGCTTTACGTAAAATAACCGTCATTTTTGGAACTGTAGCTTCCGAATAAGCGAATAAAATCTTAGCACCATGTCGGATAATTCCTCCATGCTCTTGTTTGATGCCTGGGAAGAAGCCAGTTACATCTTCAAACGTGATCAATGGAATGTTGAAGGAATCACAGAACCTTATAAAACGAGCTGCCTTGTCAGAAGAGTCGATATCGAGTCCACCAGCCATCACTTTCGGCTGGTTACAGATTAAACCTACTACCTCTCCTTTAATACGAGCTAAGCCTACTACTATATTCTTTGCAAATTCTTTATGGACCTCCATAAATGAATCTTTGTCAACAACCTGTTCTATTACTTTACGAATATCATATGGACGAATCGCCTCAAAAGGTACGATATCTGCTAAATCTGGACGGTCGTCGTCGTCTTCTGACGGCTCTAGAATTGGTGGTTTTTCCTCAAAGCTTTGTGGCAGGTAGCTCAACAGCTGTCTTACACTATGCAATACTTCTTCTTCTGTTTTGCCACGGAAATGTGCATTACCACTAATCGTATTATGTACTTTAGAACCTCCCAGGTTTTCGGAAGAGATCTTCTCGCCTGTCACTGTCTCAATTACCTTAGGGCCAGTAATAAACATTTGGCTTGTTTCATCTGTCATAAACACAAAATCTGTAATAGCTGGTGAGTATACTGCTCCACCTGCACAAGGTCCTAAAATAACAGATATTTGTGGAATAACACCAGAGTATATAGCATTACGGTAGAAAATTTGGCCATACCCATCTAAGGAAACAACTCCTTCTTGAATACGAGCACCTCCGGAATCATTTAAACCTATGAATGGAGCCCCATTTTTAGCCGCTAAATCCATGACGTTAGAGATTTTTAATGCATGCATCTCTCCCAATGCCCCACCGAAAACAGTGAAATCCTGAGAAAATAAATAGATTGGTCTACCATTTACTTTTCCGTAACCAGTTACAACTCCATCCCCAGGACCTTCTTGCTTGTCCATTCCAAAGTCAACCGTACGATGCTGTATAAATGGATTTAACTCTACAAAAGAACCCTCGTCAACTAAAAGTTCAATTCTTTCTCGTGCAGTCAGCTTTCCTTTTTCGTGTTGTTTTTCTATTCTTTGATCTCCTCCACCTAATTCCACTTTACGTTTTCGGTCATATAGATCATTAATTTTTTCGTAGATATCCATTAGTTATTTCGCTCCCCTTGATTTATCGCATAGTTCATATAAAACTCCACCAGAAGATTTTGGGTGTATAAAAGCAACCTCTGCCCCTCCAGCTCCAATTTTAGGAGTCTCTTGTATTAAACGAATTCCCTTTTCCTTTAACTCATTCAGTCGCTCTTGTATATTCTTAACTCCGAAGGCGACATGATGGATCCCTTCACCCTTTTTCTCGATGAAGGCGTGGATTGTGCTAGTCTCATCAATTGGTTCTAGTAACTCTAGTTTGACATTCCCGCTGTCGATAAAAGCTACTCTAACTTTTTCGGATTCTACTTCCTCAATATGTATAAGTTTCAAGCCTAAAATTTCAGTATAGTATGGTAAAGAGTTTTCTAAGCTTTTAACAGCAATTCCGATATGGTCTACCTTTTCCATTGTTTACACATCCTCTATTATTTGACTATTCACTATACTATTGTACATATATTACAAAAAAAAATCTCTACCTCTTGTGCATTTTTTCAATTTTGATAAAATAGGATTACAAGCAAAAGGAGAGAATTTAATGCGCAATCAAACATTCCGTAAGATTATTGTATATCTCATGATTTTTGTCATGGTAATGTCCACATTATTGTTCGGTCTAAGCTTCGTACTATAAGAAAATGAATTTAAAAACAGCGGGTAGCATTTATGCTTCCGCTGTTTTTTTGTAGCTTAAACTTCCTCGCAATATTCTTCAAATAAGCCTTGAAGATGTGTAATTACAGAGGTAGGAGCATGACCTTCAATTTCATGACGACCTATTTCTGCTACTGCTTGACCATCTTTTAATAGTACAAATGATGGAGATGAAGGTAAATGATCTTCACCGAACATATTACGCGCTTGTTGTGTAGCTAATTTATCTTGACCTGCAAATACTGTGACCAAATGATCAGGACGTTTGTCGTAATGCACAGCATTTGCTGCAGCAGGACGAGCGATACCTCCGGCACATCCACATACAGAGTTGACCATAACAAGAGTTGTGCCCTTTCTAGCAAAGGCAGCTTCTACTTCCTCAGGAGTAGTTAATTGTTCATAACCACTGTTTTCCATTTCGCTACGCGCTTGTATAATCATATCGTTCATTAATAAGTTAAAATCCATATTCATTTGACAGCTCTCCTTTTCAATTCAAACTAAGTTTATCAGATTATTTATATGAATTCGAGGAAAATAACTCCTCAATGGCTTGAGAGACAGTCATTTTTTCTTCTCTAACCTGTAGTTCTAACAGTTTCATCGTTTGCTTTCTTTCTTTCGAGGCAAAAAAGTCATCATATAATCGGTCCACAATCATGGATTTGAACCAATCAATCGTTTGCTCTTTTCTTCTCTTTTGCCAAAAATGTTGGTGATTCATTTTTTCTTCAAAGCTTCTAACTACCTCCCACACCTTATCTAATCCTTTGTTTTGTATGGAGGATACTGCTAAAGCTGGAGTAGTCCAGTTGGGAGCTGAAGGAGCTAGGAAATGCAAAATTTGCTTATATTCGGCGACCGTCTTTTTGGCTAACGCCTCGTTAGCCCCATCTGCCTTATTTACAACAATTGCGTCAGCAAGTTCCATAATCCCTTTTTTCATTCCTTGTAACTCATCACCTGCACCTGTCAAGGCCAGGAGCAAGAAAAAGTCTACCATTCCCTTTACAATTGTCTCACTTTGACCGACTCCAACAGTTTCTACTAATATGACGTCATATCCAGCAGCCTCGCACAGCAACATAGTCTCTCTAGACTTTTTATGCACACCTCCCAGAGTACCAGCAGAAGGTGAAGGACGTATAAAAGCATTTGGATGCTTTGCCAGTTCTTCCATCCTCGTCTTATCTCCTAATATGCTTCCACCTGTAAGGGATGAACTCGGATCGATAGCCAGTACAGCTACTTTATAACCGGAATTACATAGCATTTTTCCAAAGGCCTCAATGAACGTGCTTTTTCCCACTCCTGGCACTCCAGTTATGCCTATACGAATACTATTACCAGTGTCAGGTAACAGCTGTTTTAATAGCTGTTGACCTATCGAATGTTGTTCAGAGGTAGTGCTTTCTATAAATGTAATTGCTTTGGCTAAATGCAAACGAGAGCCTTTTTTTATCTCATGCTTGTATGCTTCAATATCAATAGAAAGTGATGCTTTCCTTGTAAACTTCTTGACCGAGGATTTACCCATCCCATCATGCTGAGATTTAATACCGCCCATGACATGCAACGCTGAGGTTATTTTATCCTCATCCGCCATTAGCCTTCCACTTCCTCGTAGCCAAGTCTTTTATAAATTTCCTCTATCACTTTTTGAGCTGCTACTGGAATAACAGTTCCCGGGCCAAAAATCGCAGATGCTCCATTTTGTCGAAGGAACTCGTAATCCTGTGCTGGTATAACTCCGCCAACGACGATTAAAATATCATCACGACCTAGTTTCGCAAGTTCTTCTTTCAAGGCCGGGACAAGGGTCATATGTCCCGCTGCAAGCGAACTAACTCCAATTACATGTACATCATTTTCTACTGCCTGCTGCGCAGTTTCAGCTGGAGTTTGGAACAATGGACTTATATCTACGTCAAAGCCTAAGTCTGCAAAAGCAGTAGCAATTACTTTTGCACCACGGTCATGTCCATCCTGCCCCATCTTGGCGATTAAAATTCGAGGACGTCTCCCCTCGTTTTCTTTAAAGTCCTCTGCCATTTGCTTCACAGAATCAATTTCTTCTGCATCACTAAAATTAGCACTATATACCCCACTCACTGAACGAATCACCGCCTTATGTCTACCTGCCACAACCTCTATTGCATCTGATATTTCTCCAATAGTCGCTCTTTGGCGAGCAGCATTTACTGCTGCTGTCAGGAGATTTTCATTACCCGTTTTAGCAGCCTCAGTTAGAGCTGATAAGGCTTCTTGAACGGCTTTCTCATCTCGATTTGCCTTAACGCGTTCCAAGCGTTCCATTTGTTTCTGACGAACAACTGTATTATCAATATTTAAGATATCGATGGCATCCTCTTGCTCCAAACGGTATTTGTTCACGCCAATAATAACCTCTTTAGAAGAATCTATTTGGGCTTGTTTTTTAGCAGCAGCTTCCTCGATTTTCATCTTTGGTAACCCAGTTTCAATCGCTTTTGCCATTCCGCCTAAATCTTCAATTTCTTCTATTAAAGTCCATGCCTTCTCCATCAATTCATTTGTTAACGTTTCTACATAATAAGAGCCACCCCATGGATCGATTACTTTTGTCATGTTTGTTTCTTCCTGCAAGAAAAGCTGTGTATTTCTTGCAATTCTAGCGGAAAAGTCTGTTGGAAGTGCAATCGCTTCATCTAAAGCATTTGTATGCAGGGATTGAGTGTGTCCCATTGCTGCTGCATTTGCCTCTACTAGAGTACGAGTCACGTTGTTAAAAGGATCTTGCTCTGTTAAGCTCCAACCAGATGTTTGTGAGTGAGTACGTAAAGCTAGAGATTTAGGGTTTTTAGGATCAAAGCTCTTCATCATCTGAGCCCAAATTCTTCGTGCTGCTCTCATTTTTGCTACTTCCATGAAATAGTTCATACCAATTGCCCAGAAGAACGACAATCGAGGAGCGAAGGAGTCTATTTCAATTCCTGCGTTTATGCCTGTTCGTACGTATTCTAATCCATCAGCAAGTGTATATGCTAACTCGATATCAGCCGTCGCTCCTGCCTCCTGCATATGGTAACCCGAAATAGAAATGGAATTAAACTTAGGCATGTGCTTTGCTGTATATGCAAAAATATCAGCGATTATTTTCATGGACATCTCTGGTGTATAAATATACGTGTTACGTACCATATATTCTTTTAAAATATCATTTTGAATCGTCCCTGCAAGCTGTTCCGGTGTAACACCTTGCTCCTCTGCTGTAACAATATAAAAGGCCATAATAGGCAACACAGCACCATTCATAGTCATGGAAACAGACATTTGGTCTAACGGTATACCATCAAAAAGGATTTTCATATCCTCCACTGAGTCAATTGCAACACCTGCTTTACCGACGTCGCCAGTTACTCGCTCATGATCGGAATCATATCCTCTATGTGTAGCCAAATCGAAAGCTACAGACAGACCTTTTTGTCCCATTGCCAGATTTCTTCTGTAAAATGCATTACTTTCTTCTGCTGTAGAAAATCCTGCATATTGTCTTACGGTCCAAGGCTTTGACACATACATCGTTGGATAAGGTCCACGTGTATTGGGAGCTATACCTGGCAAATCATTTAAATGGTTAATACCTTTTAAATCTTCCGTCATATATTGTGACTTTAATTCGATTCCTTCATTAGACATAAAGGAACCATCTTGACTGCCAGCTTTATTTCCAGCCTTATTTAATACTTCTTCAATAGAAACAGCTTCATAATTAGGCGTTGTCATGTGAACCCTCCTTCTGAGCTAATGCTAGTAACTCTTTACCTTTAATAAGAAGAGACTGTCCTGCGTAAATTGAACCAGAAAGGCCTGCTTCTAACCAATCCTCATACTCCTCAAACTTCCCTGCAACATCAAGTGGTATAGATAGCTTTTCATTCAATAGTGCAGGAATAAGTCCAGCTGTTTGATCATCATTACCTACAAAAACAGCATATTGAATATCTTCCTTCTTGATCCACTTCTGTAAATCGAATGGCTTTAAATTGGCTTCTGCAAGGACGGGAGTAATTCCGATCGCATTCAAAAAGCCATTAATATAGTCCATTCTAGGCTTATAATCCTTTAGTACACCATAAGGAAGTATGGCAGCCTTAAGTGGAAATTGTTTAAAAGCTTTTCGTAGGTCTTCGAAAGGTTCTGCTAAACGTTTATAGTCCGTATGCTTAACTGGATTTTCGATTACATCATCGGGGTTAGCATAATTATTCGTACCGATTAAAGATTTTTTGCGAGATGATACTGCATTTAACTGAAGCTCCCACTTTTCTTGAGCTCGTTGGAGCAACATACTTTCTCTCGATTCTGGAGAACTGTCTTTCATAAGCTCTATAAAATATATCCAAGTTTTCTCAACAAGTTCTTTTGTCAATGACTCAATATAAAAGGAACCGCCAGCTGCATCGATTACTCGTTGAATATGTGTCTCTTCCTTTAGGACTAGCTGCATATTGCGAGCAATACGATTTGAAGTTGCAGTTATACCAGTTAAATAATTATATGGATATGCACTTACAAAGTCTGCACCACCCAAAACGCAAGACAATGTACTGTTCCCTGCGCGCAATAGATTTACTGTTTCATCAAGTGCTGAGAAAGATCGTAAAGATGTTTCAGCATAAACCGGTATAGCCTTCACATTTTCTTTACCAAAGGCTTCTCCAAACGCCTTCCAAAGTATTCTAAAAGCTCTCAGCTTTGCTATCTCCATAAAAAAGTTAGTATCTACAGAAAATTGTACAAAAGCACTCTCTTCTACTTTTTCGATACCGTTAAGATGTACAAATGTATCCGCTTGCACTAATACGCTAGCTAGTTCACTAATTGCATCCCCGCCAGCCTTATGTAACTTGGAGCCGTCTAAGTGTAATGTTCGAGTTCCATTTAGCTGTTCTTCAGCTCCAATTATAGCGCCTTTTAAATGATCAAAGTGTTTTAAGAAACTTGGATTATTTTTTACATCAAGTAAAACCTCATGATGTTGGAAAAGCCTATTCAATTCTTGAAGCTGTGAATCACCCCACTTGTGGTCATTCTCTAATTTATATTTAATGACATTATTCCCTTTGGAAAGGCTTTCGTTTATGTCATTTATGATTTCCTCTGAAGTTATTCCTATGGATTGCTGTGCAACCTTCCAGCTTGCCGATTCCTTACTTTCTCTTACTGTCTTGGTTTGTTCAACGGGGATATTTTCCAGATCCGCTAATGTGTAAAGCGGTTTCAAAATAATTTCTTCTAACGTTTTAGTTTCTAAAGATTCTAACGATTTACCTTTTAATGATTTTATAGCAGCCTGCTCCCATTCCGTAAAGCTAGCTTCATTAAATTTGGTTTGCTTCATGTCGTTTATAGTCATATGAACGCTTTCGCTTCCCCCTTATAATAAATTATTGTTATATATCTATTCTACATGAGTGCTTCAAGGTAATAAAGTGATTTAATGACTTATCAGTATATTAAGGATAATTTCCCATTCTGTACGATTTTCTTCTGTACGTCAGCGCTCGTACATATAATAAAACAATTATTTTTTTCATTTTATTATTCCTATTAATTTTTAAAATAAATGATTAATAAATTTTATTTATTTGAAAAGATTTATTACATCTGAAGTCATTGGAAGAATTTAAATCGGAAGAGGTCAAAAATGACAGTAATCTTTTTAGGCTTTATTTTATTTTTTAGCCTTTTAATAGGATGTTTTGCTGCTTATATGGTTTATGGGATACTTCACCAAAGATATAAAAAAATATTTGGATTGTTATGTGGATTATTATTAATCGGTTTACTGGTGTTTGAAATTGTTCCAGAAGCTCTTGAGTCCTTTGAAAAGCTAGGCTTGTTTTTGGGATTCATTAGCGGTTATTGCTTGTATAGCTTAATCATTCCACATCAACATGCCGCAAAAGATGATAAGGGTGCAATAAGCCCTCTCATTATTGGACTATTTTTACATACAATTCCCTTAAGCCTGACCCTTGGCTCGTTACTTCATAATGATTTGTTCCCTTTATCCATCACCGCTTCTACAGTCATCCACCATATTCCAGAGGGTTTTGCTCTTACAACACTTTTTCTGCTTTATAAAAAGAACATCATAGGCTTAATGATTTGTTTTCTTTCTCTTTCCATTTGTTTTATTTCTTTCATTTGGATTGGGGAACACCTGATTGTCTCAAGTAGAATCCAAGGGATTTTTATGGGCATCTCCATTTACCTTATTGCCACAATCAGCTTAAAAGAATTTATCTTGCCTTCTTTTAGAGGGAACTGAAAATCATAATAAATTTAAAATACTATGTGACTTTCGTTAAGTAACCATCGTCTAATAGTAAAGGAGTTGCTGTTATGACGAAATTCTCTGTATTAACCATCGTAACTGGACTTGTATTAGTAGGGTGTAGTCCAGTTGATTCAAATGATAATAACGAAAAAAATATACATGAAGTAGCAGATAGTACGAGTACACTTAGTGAATTAGCCTCTGCTATTGCACCCGGCACAGAGCAAAATGTAAAAGGCCCTCCTCATTATGAAGTAAACAACAAAGGCGAGCTATCTATTCAGGATGCAAAAAATGCTTATGAAATGTGTGCAAGAGCGCTGACCGACTATTATAAAGCGGTATGGAATGGTACGGATATCGAATTGAATACTTTTATGAATAATGAAAACCTTGTACATTATACACAAAAGAAGATTCAATCCCAATTTGACCTGCATTTCACGATTAAGCATACAGATGACTTTGTACAAAGTGTGGGTATTGCCACTCGAGATGTAGATTGGGACGTGGAGTATACGAACGATGAGGATGGAGGATTTCTCTATTTACACTTACCTGCTGAAATCAAATTTAATCAAGGTAGCTTTGGTGAAGCCACTGAATTTCTAGTACGTAATGAAAAAGATCAGTTGGTCATTGTTGATTGGTATACAGGAGGTAAGGATACTTATGATTTTATGGTTCGAGGAGAAAACGAAACGATTGACAACCCAACTATTTGGAATGATAGTCAATGGGTGAAGGAGATAAATAGTAATCAGCTAAAATTCTCTAGCTCAACTCATTAGTTACATATAGCTAACTTAAAATCCATAATTAAATTTAACACAGGCTATCACTAATTAAATTTATAAATTGCTGTAAAAAGTAGAAAAAATGAGTTTAACTTTCATTTGGCAGCACATCTAAATTGTTCCTGTAGAAGGTAAAAAGCAGGACAAGTACTGCTTCTGTTGCAACTTCCGATTACTTTTTTAATGTGAATCTTGCTCTTCGGGAATAGTACTAAATACTAAGCTTTTATCATTTCTTACTGTCACGTAATTTTCGAGCTGATGTACCCATCCGTCTTCACCCTTTACACCTCTTCCAGCTAATATAAAACTATCTGGATTAATACTCTTAACTGAAAATTCCAATCTATATACGTCTTCAGAAGCATCATTTGTATAGCTTAGTTCTAAATCGTCTAAAGTAAATTCAGTTACCATATCATCATTTTTCAAATTATCCGTTGCCGTATCCATAATTCGTTCTTGTAGCTCATCTTCCGCAGAGCCTCCCCTTAAAAAGAAAAACCAAAAAGGAACAGCCATTACTAAAAGAAAACAAAGAATCAAAAACGATAATTTAAGCATTAAAATTTTTTGATATGGTGTTGTCGAGATTAGCTTCAAGGCTAGCTCCCCCCTTCATAAAAGTAAAGGTAATTTACAAATCTAGGCGAGGCAACAACTCTAGTATTCAAGATCTTATTCACTAGAAATCACCAATGTTTTAGCTTTGCTTATTTTAATGTCCCTCCATAGGTGTAGTGCTGAATACTAGCGTCTCATTATCCTTGACCGTTACATAATTCACTTTTTCATTGATCCAACCGCTTTCCCCTTTAACCCCACTCCCTGTCAGTATAAAATTTGTCGGATCTGTAGGTTTAATGGAGAAAGTTATTATATATACCTCTTCTGACTCTTTGTTTTTGTGACTAAGCTTTATTGTGTCAATTGTAAAATCGGAAATAGTGGGATCTTCCTTTAGCAGAGAACTTGCAGCTATACGAATACTTTCTGTTAAATCACCCGAGACATTATTGCTCTTGCCACCTTTAAGTAGCCAAACGATGCTAAGAACAATTACAAAGAGAAGTAGCAAAATAAGTATTTTTCTCCCATTTTTAGAGGAAGGTGATTTAGAAATTAGTTTCATCCTTAACACTTCCTTATCTACAAAAATCGTACACTCATCTTTATATATACGATTAACTACTATAAAACATTCGCCACCTACCTCTGGGAAAATTATTAGAGTTACGGAATGCCATTTCGGTAGGACTGATTTTTATACATAGTAAAGTATTAGTCTACATATGTAGTCTAGATATTTACTATATTCACTAAAAAACCCCGAGAGTTGTGACTCACGAGGAATTCAGTAATATGATGAAACCCTTTACAAGAAAAGGATTCCTATTTTAGAGTCACTATTATGAAGGGAAATCCCTTTTACCAAAAGCCATCTTACTTCTACCTTAATCTTTTACCTCTTTCCCTTCCTTTTTTATCCGCCTTCCTCATTTTACTGCTCCGGCCGTCAGCCCTTCCATAAATTGCTTCGATGCTAGAAGAAAAAGAACCATCATAGGCAATGAAGCTAATGTTAGCCCCGCAAATAATGAGCCCCAGTCAGCTGAATGCTCCCCAAAAAGGGAAAGCATTCCAACAGGGATCGTCATTTTTGCCTTTTCAGTTATAAATATAAGAGGGAAGAAAAAATCATTCCAAGCAGCTATGAAGTTGATAATGATAACTGTTCCCAAAGCAGGCCTCATAAGTGGAAGAAGTACATGCCAAAGGGTACGAAGGTTCCCAGCTCCATCCATCCTTGCTGCCTCCTCTAGTTCCATTGGTAACGTCTTAAAAAAGCCTGTTAAAATAAGCATTGTAATAGGGGCACCAGTAGCTATGTTCATAAGTATTAAAGACCATAAAGAATTGATGAGGCCTAAATCACGCATTAAGATAAATAACGGAACAATCCCAAGTTTTATTGGAATCATCATTCCTAGCAAAAACAAAAAGAAGATCGCATTATTCCAACTAAAGTCAAATCGAGCAATATAAAATGCAGCCAAGGAACAAAATAACACGACTAGAACTACAGAAGTAACGCTTACCATAACACTATTATAAAAATATTGGTCAAATGGAATCTTATTTAATAAGGTTTTGTACGTATCTAGATTAAAGGTGGTAGGTAATCCTAAGGGATTCTTGAATATCTCTGAACTAGACTTAAAAGATGACATAAACATTAAAAAAATTGGATATAAACTGACGGTCGCAACTCCGAACATGACAATATAATAAAATGGCCTGGTCCAAATAGTATTTTTCTCCATACGTTTCACCTCTTACATTTGTACTTCTTTTTTATTCATAAACTTTAAGAAAATCATTGTGCATATTAATATGAAGAAAAATAAAACGGTCGCTAGTGCCGAGCCAAGTCCTATTGCCGTAGAACTAGAAGCAGTGGAGCTACCAAAGGCTAGTCGGTAAAAAAATACTGCCATTGTATCTGTTGAGTAATAGGGTTCTCCCATCGATCCTTGCATAGCATAAACGAGCTCAAATGCTTCAAATGATTGAATAAAGGTCAATACTGTCATAATCAAAATGGATGGAATCATTAAAGGGACATAGATCTTCCGTAACATAGATAATCCATTTGCTCCGTCCAATCTTGCAGCTTCGATAAGTTCTCCTGGGATGCTTTGAAAACCTGCTAAAAAAATAAGCACGCCAAAGCCCAAACCGAACCAACAATTTACAAGGATAATAGAAATTAAGGCTGTTTCTGGCTCACCCAACCATGCTCTTTGTAAATTTTCTAAACCAAGCTTTTCTAAAATAAGATTTAGTGTTCCAAAATTTGGATTTAAAATTAGCTTCCACAAGAAACCAACTACTATAACTGATAATAATCGCGGTAAGAAAAAAGCTACTTTGAAAAATTCCGCACCTTTTACTTTTTTATAGATTATGAAAGCTAGAAGAAATGCAAGTCCATTCATGATAACCATTTGTACGCAAAAATACAGGACATTATGGGAAAAAGCATTCCTAAACATGGAACCATATGGCTCGGTAGTAAAGAGTGTGACAAAGTTATCCAAACCAACAAAGGAATCTCTTGTGAATCCTTTAAAGGAGAAGAAGCTATATGATAATGCTGCTAGTATAGGATAGAGTACAAACATCCCATAAATGATTAATATAGGGACGGGGAAAAGGTGGATAGTCCACCCTTTCCCCTTCTTTGAACGTTTTACTGGAGCTGTTTGTTCTGACATAAATCACAGCCTCCTTACTTATTTATTGAAAGGGGGAAAACCAGGATTCTGCACTTTTTTGCACCTTATCCGCTACTTCCTCTGGTGTAACCTCGCCAAGGTACATTCCTTGTAATTCTGTTTCTAAAACAGTTTTTGTAGTAGGATCTCCACCTGTAAAATTAATAACCCAGTAATATGGAGTAGAGCTTGTTTCCACCGCCTTACTTAGCTCACTAAGAAGCTCATCTTCTGAACTGATCCCAGGAATTGCACTAATCATATTAAATTCTTTCACAAAAAGTTCTCCAAATTCCTTTGTTGTTAAAAACTGAAGAAACACCTTAGCTGCTTCTTTGTTTTTAGAATTTGCATTTATTGCAAATGAACCGTCAACCCACGAAGTTACAGTTTGATTTCCTTGCTTAGAAGGCATTGCGAAATATCCATATTCTAAGTCTCCGTTTAAATCGTTCACTACTGGAATTTCCCAGCTTCCAAGTGGGAACATCGCTGCCTGCTCCATAGCAAACATCGTGCGTATATCATCCATTCCAAGTCCCTCAGAGTTTTTCGGGAAGTATTTCTTTAAGTCGTTCATCACCTGAATAGACTCTATAAATGCCGAATCAGTAAAATCCGTATCCCCTTTGATAAGCTTTTCTGCAAAGGTATTTCCATCAACAACCCCTGCTCCAACTATTCCATGGGTTAACGACAAAAGCCATCCTTCTTTAGTTCCCATTGCAATAGGCGTAACGCCAGCTTCTAATAGTTTCTCATTCACTTCTATAAACTCATCCCACGTTTTAGGGATTTCAATTCCTTGCTCTGCGAATATCTTTTTATTATAGAAGAATTGAGTAGAGCTAATGTTCAACGGAACCCCATATTGCTCGCCGTCAGCTCCTCGAGATGCAGCTAGAAATTCATCTGAATACTGACCTAAACCTTCTAAATCACTAATCGGCTCTACAAATCCCGCATCCACTAGCTTTAATCCTGCACCATAAGGTCTTAAATGAAAAATGTCAGGGCCCTCTCCTGCTTGAAGTGCAGTATTCAACACTGTATTGTATTCTGTATTTTTAGTCGGGCTAAATTCTACTTGTATTTCCGGATGTTCTTCGTTAAAAAGCGCTATGACTTTTTCATATTTGGACACATCTTCTGTTCTCCAGCTTCCAATGGTTAAGTTTACTGTTTCCTTTTCTCCTGATGTGGCCGCTTTGTCTCCATCTCTATCGGAGCCAGGTGAGGACGAACTATTTTCTTTATCATCTGAACAAGCCGCTATAATGAAGGTAACTAACATAATCAATAAAATGGATAGACCATTTTTAAACCTACTTTTCATCGTTATTACTCCCCTTTTTTATAAACATCTCGTAAACGCTTTCATGAATCCCCAGTCTAAACTCTTTCTTTGGTACATCCCTCCCATAATGTATTGCATTGGTTAACAGCACCACAAATAGTTGTTCTTTCGGGTCCATCCATATGGAAGTTCCAGTAAAGCCTGTATGCCCAAATGAGCCAATGGACCAGTTAGTACTGATTGTCACTTCGGCATCTTTGCCATTCCATACTTCAAAGCCTAGGCCCCTGTGTTTAAAAAACTTTTGATGACATTCTTGCAACCATGAAGCATCAAATACAGTTTGTTCAGATGGATGTAACCAGTAATGCACGTATTGAACAAGGTCATCTAAACACGAGAATAATCCTGAACTACCTGATACCCCATTTAACATATATGCTTTTTCATCGTGCACTACTCCTTGAACATAGCTCCCATTCATATATTCAGTTGATGCTATATGACTTCTAACCTCTTCTTTAGGGTTAAATGTCGTATTTTTCATCCCCATTGGTATGAGAACTTCCTTCTCAACAAATTTATCGAAAGGCTCTCCCGACACCTCCTTAATAATTTTTCCTAACAAAATCATTCCTAAATCGCTATAAACTACTTCTTTTCCTGGCTTTAAAATAGGAGCGACATTAAGGATCTCATCTAAAATAGTCCGTTCCTCCTGTCTTTGCACTGCTGGCGTTAAATCTGCAGGTAGACCACTATTATGATACAGAAGATTTTCAATGTTAATATTGGGATAGCTGAATTGTGGAATATACTTT
Source organism: Psychrobacillus sp. (assembly GCA_040274765.1). Lineage (GTDB taxonomy): Bacteria > Bacillota > Bacilli > Bacillales_A > Planococcaceae > Psychrobacillus. The sequence continues at coordinate 12,583 of JBEMAY010000038.1, read as the reverse complement.
TGTACTGGATCCTTTAAAGATAACTGTTTTTTATCTAGCAAAACGAGAGTGGCTGGTAATGTTGCAACTATTTTGGTTAATGATGCGATATCAAAAACTGTTTCCATTGTGATTTCCTTTACTTCACCAGTATTTGTAACGAATGAGCCAAAGCAGTCCCTATACAGCACTACATCGCCTTGCTGAACATGGATAACGCCTCCAGGTATCTTTTTAGCTACCAAGTATTCATTTATTATATTTTTAAGCATAATTCCCTCCTCCATTAAATTTAATTTTCTGAAAATTATTAATTACAGTATATAAAATATCATTATAAGAAACAATTGAATTTTTAAAATATTATTTTAAATGATACTACTATGTTTCTAAATATTAAAAGCGAGTAAGCGGACGATTGAACGTTCCCTTACTCGCTTTAAATCCTTTTAAGACTCTAGCTAAGTTATAAAGCTTAAAATGAGCTAGGATATATATACTCCCAGCTCATTTCATTTGATTTCCTTACTAAAGGATCCCGTTCGTAATAAAAAATTTATTAGTCAGAGATAATTATTACATTCTCTGCAACTTGCTTTTGGTCAAAAGAATGTGGATTTTCAAGTAAATCAAAGGAAACTCTTTGACCTTGTTTAAGGAATAGGAATCCATTCGGAAATCTTTCATTATCAGGTAGAATGGAACTGAAATGCACAAAAACATGATTTCCATACTCACCATCGAGCATGATACGGCCATAACCCTTTTCTTCTTTAAACCATTTGACTATTCCCTCTCGTTTCATAACTATTCCGCCTCCAAGTCCTCAAATAAAAGAGCTACCTACATCCGTTATTAAAAGTACATATATTTATTTTCATTATTCACCTTTTTTATACTGATGCAAAAGCCTAGTCATCAAAACTACAAAAGACAATAATCTCAAAAAGAATTCCCCATTGATGTATGAATACTAAGAAAACAATACATTAAATTTTTACATATCTTAATTTTTATCAGTTACCTTAAATAATATGCAGTTGAAAAGTAACTTAAACAACAACTACCGCTAGCTTCCTCATGAATAAACCAGTGTATAATAAACCGATTCCAATCATAAGGATAATTCCAATATATACAGACATCATAGTTGGTATTAAAAATGCCCCGATAATAATCGTGGAGCGAGCAATCAAGTCTGCACCGCTAAATGAAAAGTTGGAAAATGCGGAGTAAGATCCCCTTTTGTCTGCGGGAATCATATTTGCTTGCTCTGCATTTCGCACAGGGGAATATATTAGCTCACCAACCGTAGCTATCAAATTAAAAAACATAAGTATATACCATGTATTGGCGGATGTTATCGTTATGTATCCAATACTATATAATGCTAACCCCACTAGTAATACACGCTTATTGCTGAAACGACCCGTTATTTTATTGATAAAAAAAGTCAAACAAACGACTAAAAGCATGTTTTCTATATTTAGTAAACTTAGCATTCTAACTCCGGCAAGCTCGAAATCTCCTATCTGGACTGACTCAAAAGTTTCCGCTAATCTTACACCTATATAGCTGTTTAAAGAAAACTCGGCAGCAAAAATAAACATGGATCCAACGACTACCTGGACGAACGGTTTATCTTGAAAGGCAATTTTATAATTATGTATGAGATCAATAAAAACGTTTTTGTGCTGCTTTTCTAAAAGCTTATTATGTCCATCCACCAACCAAATCTTATATGCGATTGGAAGGCATAAAGATGTAAAAGAGAGTAACATAAACAATTCAATCTGATGATTTAAATATAGTAATCCCCCTAATGCAGCCCCTATAGCCATAGACAGATTAGTAAGCCAGTAATCCAGTGCGTATACTTCTTTTCGATTATCTGGAGTAGTAGAATCGATAATGATTGCATGCATAGCAGGTCTCCCTAAACTGCTTGTAATGATATAGAGCGTATAAGCGATTGCGAACATCGAAATGATATTAGATTTAGGTAGCAAGCTAACGGTCATGCAAACGAACATACACCCACTTAAGAGAGATGTAATTACTAATAAACCCTTTCTTGGTAAACGGTCAGAAATATAGCCTCCAATTAAACTGATAAAAAAACTTACACATACTGTACCTATTAAAAATAACCCAGCCCAGACCTTACTCATTTCTTGAGCAAAGAACAATGCCATAAAAGGCATAACAGCAGATGAAACTGCTCTATTAAAAAAAGAGGTAATTAATCGGACCTTAATATTTTGTGGGTAGTTTTTCCATTTCATGTTGTACTCCTCCCCTGTATTTAGTATATTAAACTAGACTTTTTAATATAAAAATGGACAAATAGACAAAAGTTGTCCACTTATAGAGGTGTATGACATGGATCGTTCATTATTAACCCTTTGGAATGCTGTTCCCTCTGGTAATATAAAGCAGGAAGAAATAGCAGCTATAATAGGGTTTAGCACTAAACAGACAAAACGATATTTACAAAGATGGTCTTCAGAGGGATGGATAACATTTATTTCAGGTAAAGGTAGAGGGAATTCCTCCCAGTTAACATGGTTAAAAAATGTAGAGGCTTGTTTCGAGGAGCAAGTCATGCAGATTTTAGAGCAAGAAAGTGCAGAAATAAGTAGTAAATACTTAATGTTCGACTGGTCGACAGAATGTCGCCAAAGACTAATGAAAAAGTTCCGAAACAAACTTGGCTTTGAGCAACAAATAAACGATAAGCTTATTGTTCCAAGGAAAAATCCTTTTCTCACACTTCATCCATTGAAAGCAGCAGACTCACATAGTGCTAATATTGTTGCTACCGTATACAATCGTCTAGTTTCTGTTAGTGAAAACGGATTAGTATCTCCAGAACTATGTCATAGCTGGGATATGACAGACTCGAAGCTTCGTCTTTACCTAAAAAAAGATATTGCTTTTCATGACGGATCCATTCTCACTGCAGAAGATGTTGTATATTGCCTTCGGAAACTTAAAGATGATCCGCAATTTCATTTACTCTGCGAGCCAATTAAACAAATAGAGGCAATTACTCCCCTGATAGTTGATATTACATATCCTACAGGCTGTACCTACTGCTTGCAGCTTCTGGGAAGCATGAATGCGAGTATTTATAAGGAGCATTTAGACTTTGTTTATGGGACAGGCTGTTATTATGTGGAGGAAAATGGTCCATCCATTACTACATTAGTTGCATTTAAAGACTTTTACGGAGAAAGACCTCTTTTAGATATTATAGAATTTGTTCAAGTTCCTGAGGATTTCGAAAATGTATATCGTACGTCCTCCAATCAGCAAACCTATTTTCCAATCGAAAGTGACTCAGGCTTTGGGGTAGTTTTGATTAGTCCTCAATTACATATAGATCAGAGACACTATATTCATTACATTATTTCAAAATACCGGCACGAGATAAATATGGCAGATGACAGACTTTTACCTAATGAAGAAGGATGCTTAATTGGAATAAGTACACCGTATGAATTACATAACATACCACGACCGGAGTTCAAGAAACCTATTGTACTAAAACTAGTAAAATACACTAGCAAAGCTTCAAACTGGTTAAAAGAAATACTTACGAAGAATGGCATTCCTGTTCATATTATCAAAGTCTCCTTTATAGATAATTTATTAAATAGGGAATTAAATCCTAAAACCGACTTATATATTCACGGAGAAATTTTTGAGATGAATCAAACTTATTCTTTTTTTTATTTTCTTATGAATGGCTATTCCCCATTAGCAACTGTATTAAAAGAACAAAAGAAATACCAAAACAAATTAATGGAATACGCCATTACTCCATTTGATGAATGGATAGCTCTCAATAAAGAAATAGACCGTATGTTAATAGAAGATTCGTTGGTTTGTCCTTTATACTATTCAAAACGGCATATCCCTTTTTCTGCGGACTTAATGAACATTAAGATAAAGCATTTTGGTTTTGTAGATTATTCTAAACTATGGGTAAAGCCTAATATTCCATTAGATTAAGGATTGATGATTTCATACTTTATAAAAAAACTGAAGACAACTTTTAGTTTGTCTTCAGTCAATAATCATCGTCTCTTCATTAAACGAATCGCTTGTATGGATAGCCGCACTAATAACACTGCACATAGGAATAGCCCCACAAAAGCAGCAGCATTTAAATAAACTGCATAAACAGCATCAATGAATTGAGCAATAGCCAGTAGTGAAGAGGAGATAATTCCAAAAGTGATTCCAACTAATAACAATATAAAACGAGAAAATAGATTGGTCACGAATTCAGCATTATTTTTGTCGGAAAAGATATCATGGTGTAATATTATTTTTCCACTTTCCACTTTTTGAACTAGCTTATCTACTCGTCTTGGAATTTTTCGTAAAGCTGGAATCATTAAAGCGAATTCTTCCTCAAGTCGCTCTTTTGTCGCTCCTGGATCCCTGAAAGGTTTCTTAAAAATAGAACTCAAATAATCGGAAGAATAATCTTTAGCTTCTGAAAAAATATCAAAATTTGGTTGAACTAAATGTAAAGTACCCTCTAGCGTAACGATGGAACGTAAAGCTATGCCGACAGATGGATAAAAAGATAGGCCAAATTCTCTGACGACTTTAAAAAAGGCTTGAATAAGTTCTTCTGTTGGTATTTGTTCCACATATGATATGCGAAGAAGGATTTGAGATAGTGCCTGTTCCATTTTGACACGATCAATATGCTCGTGATCTTCTACAAGTAAAGTAATTGCATCATAAAGCATGTCGGCATCATTATGTTGAATCCCCATTAAAAATATCTTCATACCTTCTTGTTGGGGCTCTGCCAATCTACCAACAGCACCAAAGTCTAGCAATATTGGCGTTCCATCTGCTTTATCAATGAATATGTTACCTGGGTGGGGATCAGCATGGAAAATACCTGAATCTAAGATTTGATCAAAAAAGGAATATAACACTGTGCGAGCAAATTGCTCACGATCGATATTCAGTGATTGAAACAAAGAATCCCCATTTGCGACACTTTGGCCGTAAGCATGTTCAAAAACGATGATACAATCATTACTAAGCTCCGTATAAACGTGAGGAATCTTTACTTCATATTTACTCTCCTCTAGCGCTTTTTTTATTTGTAAAACATTTCTTTTCTCAATTTCAAAATTTACTTCTTCCTTCATATTTTGTGCAAATCCTAAAGCTAGCTCACAAAGGCCGAGTCGTGCAGCCCAAGACGATTTATCCGTTAGCCATCGAACAAACTCTAGCAATATATTTAAATCATCTCTTATCATACTTTTAACATCAGGTCGTAACAGCTTAACAACAACCTGCTGATTAGTATCCTTTAAGATTGCTTTATGTACTTGACCTATTGATGCTGAAGCTACTGGAATCATATCAAAATACGAGAACATATCCTCCATTTTATACGGCAAAGACTTTTCAAGTATAGATTTTACTTCTGTTTCCTTCAAAGGTTCTACGTTTTGCTGTAGCTTTTCTAACTCTTTGATAAATACTGGAGAAAATAGATCTCTACGAGTGGAAAGCACCTGACCAAATTTGATAAATATCCCACCAGCCTGCTCCAACGTATTTCGAAAAGCAATTGCCATTTCATGATCATTATTTCTATACCTTGAGTATTTCATTGCTCTTGAAATACCATTTTTCACTGCAATCTGGATGACTTGTCGCATCCTTTTTTGCCCTCTCCATTGACTTCTTATCCTCAAAAGAAACGGCCTAGGTTTTATTCCACTTTCTTTTCGTTCACCTGAATCCATTGGGCTAAATAACTCAAAGAACAAGTATAACAGCATGGATATTAATAGCATGCTACCAATCCATATAATAGTGCTTACATCCATAAATGAATAAGCAAAGTCCTCCGAAAAAACATCAACACTTTGCAAATAAGCATACCAGTACACAAATAGCGTAAAAACTATGCTTATAAATACAGAAAGCACTCTTTTCATAAAGTTTATTTGAGAACCCATTAATTTGCCGCTCACATAATAAATAAATAAAGAAATTAAGATTATTTGTCCAATTAATTTTACATATATCAAAAAAGCCCCCCCTATTCTTTTCTTTCTATTTAGTTATACATTCCCCTTTTCTACTTATTATTAATCTTATTATGGATTAAATTTTTTCTAGAGAATAATAATACAATTTTATTAATTATATGAATTCAATAAATGAAAGAGAAATTTTTTGATTTTTTTTTGGAGAAAATCCTTATATCTTTTGGCTATGTTAAAGGGGAGGGTTGATTTATGATACAAAGAAAATTTAAATCAGAGAGTAGAATTGATTTCCGCCCCAGCCGGACGCTTTCCTCGGGGTGAGCGATAAGCCCTCACCCATCGCATACGCGCGTGGTTGTGAGGTCTTATCTGTCTCACTCATCCCGTAGGAGTCGCCGTCTGGTGCTCCAATCAATAAATGAAGCAGCTTTTGCATCGATAAAGCATTAAAAAAATATACTCGCATAAACAAAGCTAAAAACTGTCACTAACCCCAATTACAATCTTTTTATATTCTTAATAGCCATTTGACAGTTCCTTTGTTCATGTTTATAGTCACTATAAAAAAGAATTGTTGTTCAAAATCAACCAATAACTTTAACAAAGATTATCTTTTTTAGAAAATAGGCTATGAAAAGGTAAAGCTTGATTTTAAATAAAAATGAAAAAATGAGCTAGAATATTTTCTCCTGGCTCATTTACTTTAATATTATTTTGACTAGTTCTACATATTAGCGAAAAAAAAAGAGCTATGCTTTACCCTTTATTGAAAAGTTCTCACTTCATAAATTACGCCTTGACTTTGAGTAGCGTTTTCACCTCAAATTTACGACCACCGAGAGAAAATTTCGATTTCATAGTATTCTAAGTCTTTTTTAGACAACTTGGCTTTTAAGTACTTTTCAACTTCAGGTATATCATTTTTATCATATACATCTATCGTTATAACTGGATCTGTAATTCCGATTCCAGTTCCTTGTACTGCAAATTTATCCCACAATGATTCTATAACTAGCTCTGTACTATATGGCTTTTGTCCCGCGTACAAAAATACCGTAGACATGACAATAAAAGTCGTTAAAATTAGTGCTCCAAATTTTCTCTTAACACCCATTTTTTTCTCCTCCCTCAATTATTTATTTGCTTATTCACAATGAAAAAAATTCAATTAGGGATAAATAGTTTATAAATCAATCATACAATATTGCCATTAAATTGCTATCTAAATATTCAAAAAACATTAATTTGTTCGTTTAAGTGAGCAATTTATTAGGCGTTATGCTATCACATTGATTAACTCCTCCTCGTATTTTTCGGGTAGTTTTATCAAAAACCCCTCCATATAATTTTGATATATATAACAATAATGCTATTTTACTATTTTTAAAGCTAGAAGTTTCACTTAAATTAGCTTGGGTACTTTTTAGAATGTGTTAGTAAAATAACAAGGAGGTTTTATTTTATGTTTTTTAACAAAAAAGAATTGAGTTTCCATGCGGTACCGGATAAGCCAGATCCAGTATTGGCAAAACATCTACAAGAAATTATTGGTGGTCAATTTGGAGAGATGAGTGTAGCTATGCAGTACCTTTTCCAAGGATGGAACACTAGAGGAAATGAAAGATATAAAGATTTGTTGATGGATACAGGTACCGAAGAGCTAGGACATATTGAAATGATTGCTACTATGGTAGCTAGATTATTAGAAGGTGCCCCAGTTACTGAGCAGGAAAAGGGGGCAGCTAACCCACTGATTGGTGCGATTATGGGTGGAATGAGCCCTAAGGATGTACTCGTAGAAGGTATGAATCCTCAGCACGCAATCGTTTCAGGGTTAGGTGCAATGCCAGTTAACTCAGTAGGCGTTCCTTGGAATGCAGGCTATATAGTTGCAAGTGGTAACTTGTTAGCAGATATGCGTCATAACGTAATGGCCGAGTCTCAAGGACGTTTACAAGTTGCTCGTCTGTATGGCATGACTGATGATAAGGGAGTTAAGGATATGCTGTCCTTCCTATTAGCTCGAGATACAATGCATCAAAATCAATGGTTGGCAGCTATTAAAGATTTAGAAGCAACTGAAGGTGGAGTTATTTGTCCTACGACTGTTCCACCGGAATGGGAAGCAACTGAATTCTCACACACACTTTATAATCATTCAGAAGGGGAAGACAGTGCAGAATTACCATGGTTAAAAGGTAATGCTCCAGATGGACATCCTTTCTCATATGACCAAGGGAAAGCATTTGGAGAAAAGCCAGTCTTAAGTCCAGCTCCTCCTTCCTTACACAATACATTACCAGCAGAAGACTTGAAATAATAATAAATGGACTATACACAAACATGGTACATCCATGCTTGTTTATAGTCCGTTTTTTTATTAATGTTTTTGATAGAAGTTTTATATAATGGATTATTCTTTTCCACATTCAATACAGCGGTGATCTGAGTCCCCATCGCCATACATTCTTAGCTCCTTTTTAAAGCCACATATTACACATTCATTAAAAAAAATTTGTGGCAATATACCTGACTCTGCTAAAGGCACCCATTCGTTTTCATACAGCTTTTTTGTCATCCCATAATCAATTAATATTAGATTACCTTTATCATTCAATCCATAATTTCTGCTATCCAAAAAATCAAAGCCATCTAACTTTGAATCAATAAGATGAATTGCCTTCTTCAGATCATCTGTTAAACGACTATCATGGATAAGATCAATTTCATACGAACACCCATTTTCCAATGGTAAAGGTTTAAAATAAGGTTGTATCAGTATTTGTTCATCTAAATACATAACCTTTGCTAAGTGTTCTGCTAACCCCTCCTTCTCCAAGAAATCATACATATATTGCTCGTTTAACCCTTGTTTATACCCTATTGGATGTAAAAATCTTTTAATCACCATATCATTATATTTATATACTTTGCGAGTAGAACCAATACCGATAAAATTATCCTCCACACATCGTTCGATGTATTTATCTTTCAATTTCATCTATTCTACCTGCCCTTAAAGTTAGTAAAACGTTTACTTCTTCTTTAATATACTCTTTAAATGCTACTAAATTTTCCGTCTTAAACTGTAAATCAGACCTTTCCCCTGTATATATATCTATCGCAAAATTGACTAGCTGGCTTTGCTTTTCAGGTAAAAATTCGGATCCCCACATACCCGCGTCCATTTTCGAGAAAATAGTACCATCCATTAAATAACGGTATACCCTTAGCATATTTAATATGCAATAAACTGGTTTTTTCTCTATGTTACTCAAGCAGTCCATATAGTCTTCCCAAATTGAATCGATATAATCGATCATAGGAATATTCGGGAATACAAGCTCTATTGATTCACCTCTAAGACATATTCCTTTGTAGTTAATGATCGTGATGTGGGCAGCCAAATCAGCATCCCTATTCTCCTCTATAAGCCATTGCTCTCTATCTTCTTCGTATCGTTTTCTCCAGTACTCACTAAAATGATAATCATAGGCTGATGGATACTCCCATTTTTCCACCTGGCTTCTATTCATAAAACTAACTTCTATTGGAAATGGTTTTTTAGACCATTTCAAAAAAAATTCGGTTAATGTTAATTTTTCGTGTAATGTTAAGGCTTTTTCTGTCACTACCAATAAATCTATGTCACTACTTATCGGATTGAATCCTCCTAAAGCTAGAGATCCGTGTAAATAAAAACCGACAGTATTATCACCTATCACCGTTTGAATTTCGTCTATTACTTGTAAAGTAAATTCTTTGACTTGATTTGTAGCGTTATCCCACTTCATCAATTAGATACCTCTTTCAATGGCATAAATTCCTCCGGGTTCAATTCCTTTGCCTCAATTACTATGGCGGTTATAAAAGTATCTGTTATCGTTTCGTGACCCTCTCCCTTTTCCCAGAAAACTGCATCTCCAGCTCTTACTTGCATCTTCCTTTGTTCTTTACCGGTTACCCATCCCTCTCCATTAACAATTAATAATAGCTGAGGCATAACGGCCTTATGAAACCCGATAACCCCATTCTCCTCCAAATGCATGCAGCCTATCACAGCTTCGTTGCTTATTTTAATAACTTTAGACATTATAAAATTCGAATTGTAATGATGGATTATCTGTCCAACTTGCGAATCAAAACGGAATATTTTCATTTTAGCATTCCTCCACTTACACTTTAATTCCATTTACAAGTCAAATTCTCCTTCTTATACAATAAAACCCTTTGAAGTTTTGTCTTACCTTCAAAGGGTTTATTAGAATTGTGTCATACTATTTATTATAAATTTAGCTTATAAACGAATTAATGGTTCATGTAAAAAGTGAAGTTAATTCAATCGGATATTTTTAAAAGTTCTTTGTCTCTTCTACCATGCAGTAGGTAATAAATAGGAATACAAATTAGTATTAAAAAAACCATGGAAAGAAAAATAGGACGATAACCGCTATACGGTACTATGAAACCTAAGAGAAATGGACCTACTCCTAATCCAATGTCATATAAAATAAAATAAGTGGATGTAGCAAGACCAAATCGATGGGCTGGAGTTACCTTCACTGCTACACTTTGAGCGATTGAATTAAAGTTACCATAACCGATCCCAATGAGTGCTGCTGCAAGTAAAAGCATCCACCCTGCAGTTGCCTGGCTGAATAAAAACATACCGATAGCAAACAAAACTAAACAAGGATATGTTACAATATTAGCTCCTCTAGAATCCATCAGCTTTCCTGTAAAAGGGCGAGAAAAAATAACGACTATAGCATAAATTAAAAAGAAATAACTTGCTGCAGATACTAGATTTATCTCAACTGCATAGAAGGATAAAAAGGACATGACCCCAGAATAACTAAATCCGATTAATAATGCGACAAAAGAAATAGGTATAGCTCTAGGCTCTATAAATTTCGATATAAATGAGCTTTTTTCCATATCTCGATTTGGAGATTTAGGTAATGGCACATCTATTTTTACAACCGCGTAGATGATTAAGCACACAACCGAAAGCACTACATTCATAGCAAAAATCCATTGGAACCCACCTTCCATTTTTAATAATAGAATGCCTAGAAATGGACCTATAGCAGTTGCTAATATGGCACTTAAACTGTAGTATCCTATTCCTTCTCCCTTTCGAGTATTCGGTAAGATTTGAGCAATAATCGTGCCGGTAGCTGTTCCTGCAATACCAACAGCAATCCCTTGAAGTAGTCTATTAACAATAAGAAGTCCAATATTAAAAGTCGTAAAATATAAGGCAGACGTAAAAGTAAAAAATAATAATCCTATCCACAATGTTTTGTGAGTCCCTATATTCCCTATAACTCTACCTGCCCCTAATCGGCCTATGAGAGACCCTATTATGAAAATACTTGATACTAGACCTGCTGTGCTAGTAGTTGCCCTGTATTCTGACTGAGCATAAGAGGCTATCGTAACGATTAATAAGTAAAACATTAAGGTAATTATAAAATTGATCAAGGAAATGAAAAGAAATTCCTTTGTCCATAATTTTTCTTTTTTCAATGCCATCATCTTCCCTTTATATTAACAAGTAGCTTTTCTAATACTCGTTCTGTAATTTTTCTATCTTCTTCCGTGATATCTTTTAATAGGTCCATTTGAAAGGCTTCTACTATTAATTTTGCATCCTTATATTTCAAAACACCTAGACTTGTTAAATGCATCACTTTTTGTCGCTTATCCTGGCCAGTACCTATGTAGATTAGACCTTGATCTACTAGCTTTTGAGCTATCGGAGTTACGGACGGCTTTTCTACTCTCCAATAAGCTGCTACATCCGTAAAGGTGGAAGGTCCCTCTTCTTGCAAAATACGTATAAGTCCCCACTGTATTTCTGTTAAGCCTAGTGGCATCAATAAATCATGCATTTTGCTACTATATGGTCGAGAAATCAATTTTAAAGTAGTAAAAAAAGGGTGCATTTCAATTCCTCCTTAATTAGTTAGTTAGGCTAACTAATTTTAAACGTTTAAATTATGTTTGTAAAGAAAACATTTCTTGCCATTTACATTTCAAATATTTATATTTTTTATAAGGGGGGAGTATCTATGGAAATGAGGCTAGCAAACGAAAAAGATTGGGAACAAATCAGGTACATATATGAAGCAGGTATCTCTACTGGTAACGCAACCTTTGAGACGAGTGCCCCAGCTTCATATGATCAATGGATTTCAAAAGCGGATAATCTATGTACTTTCGTCATGCTACATAATGAGGCAGTAAAAGGTTGGTGCAGACTTAGCCCCGTTTCACACAGGGCTGTTTACGAAGGAGTTGGGGAAGTAGGTATTTACGTTCATCCAAAAGCAACCGGTTTAGGAATTGGAAATCAGTTACTTGGAAAATTGATTGGTAGTTCAGAAGAACATGGTTATTGGATGCTACAGGCAAGTATATTTCCAGAAAACAAAGCTAGTATAGAACTTCACAAGAAAAACGGATTTAGAGTGGTTGGATATCGAGAGCGAATTGGAAAACATAATGGAGAATGGAGAGATAACTTACTTTTAGAAAGAAGAAGCAAGTTCATTGGT
>JBEMAY010000037.1:0-29671 GCA_040274765.1 Psychrobacillus sp. | reverse complement strand
CACACATCTCCAATCTTAACTTGTTTCTCGTCAATTCAAGTATAAGAGATTTGGAAGATGTTGTGCTTTTTTTATGCTCTCAATTGTTTCAAGACCCCAACATTTATTGTAGAGCCGTTATTTAAGTCACAAGCCCAGTTATATTAAATCTATCTTAAGTATCAAATTACCTTCTTTAAAGTTTATATTAATCTCGGCCGGGCATATAGAAACTGAGCTCGTGATTATTAAAGCTCAAATAAAATTTAGGAGGAATATACAATGGCAAATAACCAAAACAATCGCAGTAAGAATGGAAACATGTCTTTAGAAGAAGCGGGACGTAAAGGTGGTCAAGCAACCTCCAAAAATCATGATCAAGAATTCTTTGAAGAAATTGGCCGTAAAGGTGGAGAAGCCACTTCCGCTAATCATGATAAAGAATTTTATCAAGAAATCGGTCAAAAAGGTGGAGAAGCTAGAAGTAACCAAGGAAACGATAACAGTAATGGTAACAAAATGAGCCGTGAAGAAGCAGGTCGCAAAGGCGGAGAAGCTAGCAGCCGAGGTTCAAATAAAAACTAACTAACTTAAAAGTATTATAAAATCTGATATTATACTGTCCACCTAAAATGGCAACTCAACCATCTGGAAATCGAAATGTTTCGGTCTCTAGATGGTTGAGTTATTTTATTACATAATCATGTAAATTTATTTACAAACCTTTTACTTATAATTATATAGCTATGAATATTTCACTTTTACTTGTACGTAATAAATAAATGAAAGGAGGTAAGAAATTGTCAAACAACATTCGCAACAACAACAACAACAACAACAACAACATCAATAACCAAAACAATGAATTTGGTGAAGAGTTTAACATCGATAACGATAACAACAAAACTAATAATAACGACAGAAACAATAACAATAACAATAATAACTAAGTAAAAAAGCAACCTTAGACAGGAAAGGTTGCTTTTTTCCTTTACTCAAATAAGAATCAATATTTATTATTATATAATGTTTTAGTATAGATTTTAGAAGGTGTATTAGTTACCCTCATACCGCCACCTACATAGTATTAATCCCCATAGTCTACACGGTAGCCATACTCACATGAAAATTATAACACCACAAACACTGAGAAAATCATGTAGGGAAAAACAGTACTAACTAAATAAAATCAACCTATTTTAATTTATAATGAAATACAAGATTTAAATCAAAGGAGAAATATCTATGCAAATGGTGCTTTATGAAATTAACCGCTTAGTAGATGATTATTCCCAATGTCCTGATTCACGAACAAGAGAATTAATTCTTAATGATATAAAGTTTTTAAGAGATGCAGGATGCCAGCATTACTTTTAGTAAGTTGTTTATAGCAGAAAAAGACGAAGAAAAATAACGTTTTTTTCGGGTTGGTCACACATCGGTCACACTGGACTAGAAAAAAATAAAAAAACAACTCTTTGCATAAGCAAAGAATCGCTTCATATCAAGGTTACTAGGGGATGGAACATAGGGGACTTGAACCCCTGACCCCAACACTGCCAGTGTTGTGCTCTCCCAGCTGAGCTAATGCCCCCTGTACAATATCTAATAATATTGTAATAAAAAAATATAGAAAAGCAACCCCTCTTAGGAGATTGCCTATATTTTTTAGCATTGACCGTTAGTGTAATTAGAAGTCTAATAAGTTCATAGATTTCAACTATTGAAGGAGCTCCCTCCCCTATAAATTAAGATCAAACTAGAGTTTAATTAAGAAAGAACCTTCTTTTCAAAACGGTTAATATCCACATCTGCTCCTATGATAATTAAAACATCATTCAGCTGCATCTTATCCTGTGCCTGCGGAGATACAATAATCTCTTTTCCCCTCTTTACTGCAACTATATTGATCCCGTATCTAGCCCGAATATCCAAATCGACTATTGAGAATCCGGCGATTTTTTCATTTACTTTAATTTCCATAATAGAATGTTCATCAGAAAGCTCCAAATAATCCAAAACATTGTTAGAGAGAATGTTATGGGCAATTCGTATTCCCATGTCCCGTTCTGGATGCACAACTTGATCGGCTCCAATTTTACGTAACACCTTTTCATGATAATCATTTTGAGCTTTTACTGTAATTTTCTTTACTCCAATTTCTTTTAGCATAAGCGTTGTTAGAATACTAGATTGAATATCGTCCCCTATTGCCACAATGACATGCTCAAAATTTCTAATCCCTAGTGATTTTAAGACTGCTTCGTCTGTCGTATCCGCAATAACTGCCTGAGTTGCTATAGAAGCAAATTCATCTACTCTTTCTTGTACCTTATCAATGGCCATAACATCGGCGCCTTGCTCCATCAACTCTTTGACGATACTTCCACCAAAACGTCCTAAACCAATAACAACAAATTCCTTCTGCATAGCTGCGCCTCCTAGAACTAATTGCCATTAGTTTACCACAAGAGTAGTTGTACCGCTATCTAGACTTCAATCATTATTAAATGCATGCTAAGTATTAATTTCTCTAACCAAAAGTGCTAGACGCTTTTCTAACATTTGAAGCCCTCTCTCGCCTGCCTGTCTGTGCCGAAGCTGACCCTTTTTATCAAATAAATAAAAATTTGGTACAAGCTTACACTGGAATATTTCCGATAATGTTAAATCATGATCCAGACAAATAGAATCGAAAATTCCTGTAGCAGAAGCTGTAGATTTCACTAAGCTTTTACTCGCATCTTCTGGAGATCTAGGCATATGAATAGCAATGACATTAAACTGATTTTCATATTTTTCTTTCCACTTATTTATTAAAGGTGGAGCAACCTTACAGGCATCACAGCTAACAGACCAAAAATAGACGAGCAAAGGCTTGTCACCAACTAGTTGTTCCTTTGTCCATGAGCTGTTTAACCATTTTGTCTTAATAGGAAACTCCGGTAACTCCTCTCTCAAATTCATCCATATCTCTCCTTTATCCTTCATCCATATTCAGTCTATGCAACGAAGAGATAGATGCATCTATTAGTTGGAAAATTTTTTTTTTGTAATATCTTTAAAAAGTTGTTAAAGTAAACTTAAAGTTATGTTAAAATAAACTTTGTTTTATGGAAAAGCTCTTTATTTCAGAAAAGAGAAGGAGCGTAATTACATGCAAATTGGTAGAAAAATTAAACAGTTAAGATTGAAAAAAGGTCTAACACAGGAAGAGCTTGGTGAAAGAACTGACTTAAGTAAAGGCTTCATCTCCCAGCTTGAGAGAGATTTAAATTCTCCCTCCATTGAAACACTTTTTTCTATCCTAAATGTTTTAGGCTGTAAACCAAAGGATTTCTTTGATGATGAACACAGTAGAACAAAGGTGGTTTTCCAAGTAGAAGAACAAACCGTTTACATAGATGAAGAAAAAAAGTATAAGCTTCACTGGCTTATATCTGAATCCAATGAAAACGATATGGAGCCAGTACTGATTTCGTTTGATAAAGGTGGTCAGTTTAAAGAGTTTGAACCTTCCTTGTCTCAAACCTTTATATATGTTTTACAAGGTCGCGTCGAGTTGCTACTAGGTAAACAGCACTACTTTGCTTCGGCTGGAGAGTCCCTCTATTTTGAAGCGGCAGATCATCATCTTTTAAAAAATGCAACAGATGATATCTCCAAAGTTATTTATGTCGTCACCAATTCTTATTTATGAAAATGGAGGGTTATTATGTCAGAGACACCTATTATTCGCTTTGAAAATGTTACTAAATTTTATGATGAGGACACGACTGTACTTAAAGACATTAATTTTGAATTGGAGCGAGGAAAATTTTATACTTTGTTAGGCCCATCTGGTTGTGGGAAAACAACTATCCTTCGCTTAATAGCTGGTTTTATGCAGCCTTCAAATGGCAGTATCTATCTTAACGGAAAACTCATTAATAATGTGCCCGCAAACCAGCGCCAAGTAAATACGGTGTTTCAGGACTATGCTTTGTTCCCTCACTTAAACGTTTTTGAAAATGTAGCATTTGGACTACGTATCAAAAAATTAGGAAAAAAAGAAATTGAGGATCGAGTATTAGAAGCGTTAAAATTCGTTAATTTAAACGGTTATGAAAATAGAGAAATAGCAGAGATGTCTGGCGGTCAAAGACAACGTGTTGCTATTGCTCGAGCGATTGTCAATGATCCTGAAATTATATTGTTAGATGAACCCCTTTCAGCTTTAGACTTAAAACTACGATCTGAAATGCAATACGAGCTACGTGAACTGCAACAACGTCTTGGTAAAACATTTATCTTCGTAACCCATGACCAAGAAGAAGCACTTGCGATGTCTGATGAAATCTTTGTTCTAAATGCTGGTAACATAGAACAAAGTGGTACGCCTATGGATATCTACGATGAACCGATTAATCGATTTGTTGCAGATTTTATCGGAGAATCTAATATCGTTGAAGGAACAATGGTAGCTGATTTCCGTGTTCGTATCGGAGGCAAGGAATTTGAATGTGTAGACCAAGGTCTAAATCCAAACGAGAAAGTCGATATCGTTATTCGACCAGAGGATTTAGAAATTACAACAATTGATAATGGAAAAATGAAAGTAAAAGTAGATACGCAATTGTTTAGAGGAGTTCACTATGAGCTTTCCACTTATGATGAAGAAGGAAATGAGTGGTTAGTACATTCAACGAAAAAGGCAGCTGTAGGTGAAATGATTGGTCTAAACTTCGATCCAGAGTCTATTCACGTTATGCGTCTAAACGAAACGGAAGAAGAATTTGATAAACGCCTTGAGTCTTATGGAGAAGATGCTTATGGAAACTAAAAAAGCTAGGGCTCTCTATCTAATACCCTATTATGCTTGGATCCTATTATTTGTAATAGCTCCAATCGCATTAATCGCTTATTATTCCTTCTTCGATTTAAGCGGAAATTTCACTTTAGATAACTATCAAAATTTCTTTACGTCTGTTTATTTGAAACTTACACTTAGCTCGTTCTGGTATGCATTCCTTATTACTTTGTTCTCTTTATTAATTGCATATCCGACAGCCTACCTTTTAACTAAAACAAAGCATAAGCAATTATGGTTACTTTTAATCATCATTCCATCTTGGATTAACCTGTTATTGAAAACGTATGCCTTTATCGGTATTTTTGGCTTATATGGTCCAATTAATGCTTTCTTAAATGTATTTGGTATAGGGGAGCAACAAATACTTTTTACTGATTTCAGCTTTATTTTCGTTTCGGTGTATATTTTTATACCATTTATGATTCTTCCAATCTTCAACGCACTTGATAAGTTAAATCCATCTCTTATTGATGCAAGTAAAGATTTAGGGGCTTCGGGTTGGACAACCTTTAGAAAGGTTATCTTCCCTTTAACAACCAATGGTGTAAAGGCTGGAGTTCAAGCAGTATTTATTCCCTCTTTATCCCTATTTATGATTACCCGCTTAATCGCTGGTAACAAAGTAATAACTTTAGGTACAGCTATTGAGCAGCAATTCCTCGTGACCCAAAACTGGGGAATGGGTTCAACGATCGCTGTATTCTTAATCATCTTCATGGTAATCGTAATGATTATTACAGGGCAAAGAGATAAGGGGGCAACTTCCAATGGGAAACACAAGTAAGGCAGCAAAAATATATTTAGTCCTTATTTTCGTTATTCTTTATGCTCCCATCTTTTATTTGATATTCTATTCATTTAACAGTGGCGGTACGATGAATGAATTTGACTCCTTTACATGGGAGCATTATGCAGCAGTATTTTCTGATAGTCGCTTAATTATGATACTTATAAATACAGTTATAGTTGCATTACTATCCGCTTTAATTTCAACTGCTATTGGTGTACTTGGTTCCTTGGGAATCGTTTATATTAGAAACAAATCATTGAGAAACTCGATTTTATCACTAAATAACGTGCTAATTGTGAGCCCTGATGTTGTAATTGGTGCATCATTTTTAATCCTTTTCACAATGGTAGGTGTTAAGCTCGGATTCGCTTCTGTACTTATTTCTCATATTGCTTTTAGTATCCCAATTGTTGTTCTAATGGTACTTCCAAAGCTCCAAGAGATGAACAGCTCATTAATTGATGCAGCTGCTGACTTAGGTGCAACTAGAAGAGACATTTTAAGAAGGGTCATCATCCCTTTCATTAAGCCAGGAATTTTCGCAGGATTCTTTATGGCACTTACTTATTCTTTAGATGACTTTGCGGTTACATTCTTTGTAACAGGAAATGGTTTTAGTACTCTATCTGTTGAAATTTACTCCATGGCTCGCGCAGGAATTACTTTAACGATAAATGCACTTTCAGGTATTATTTTTATCGTGACATTATTCTTAGTGGTAGGTTACTACTTCATTAGTCAACGAGGCGGTAAAAACCTGACAGGAATGGGGATACGTAAATGAAAGAAATTGTAAGAGCAGCTGTAGCCATAATAGTTGTTTGTATTCTATTATTTGTCACAAACGATTATTTAGGTAAAAGTGCAAATAATGCCGGCAGTGATACTGTCACTGTCTTTAACTGGGGAGAATACATTGACCCAGAATTAATTGATCAGTTTGAAGAAGAAACAGGATATCGTGTAGTTTATGAAACATTTGACTCAAACGAAGCGATGATGACAAAAATTGAGCAAGGCGGAACTTCATATGATATAGCTATCCCTTCGGAGTATGCTATTGAAAAAATGAAGGAAAATGAATTACTCTTGCCAATAGATCATTCTAAATTACCGAATCTACAAAATGTGGATCCATACTTTTTAGATTTACCGTTTGATCCTAAAAATGAGTTTTCTATCCCTTATTTTTGGGGAACCGTAGGAATTGTTTATAATCCTTCCCTTTTAGAGGGACAAACATTTGAAAGCTGGGATAATTTGTGGGATCCATCCTTAAAAGGTAAAGTTTTATTAGTTGATGGAGCACGAGAGGTAATTGGAATGGGTTTAAATAGTCTTGGACATTCCTTAAACTCCACAGATGAAGATGAGCTTCAAAGTGCCCTTGAGAAGCTTCAAGGCCTGACTCCTAATGTAAAAGCTATTATTGGCGATGAAGTAACCCAGCTGATGATTAATGAAGAAGCAGCTGTAGCCCTTACTTGGTCTGGACAAGCTGCTGACATGATGTGGGAAAATGAAGAACTAGACTATTCAGTTCCTGAAGAAGGCTCTAATTTGTGGTTTGATAATATGGTTATTCCTAAAACCTCTGCTAATGTAGATGGTGCCCATGCTTTCATCAACTTCATGTTAAATGCCGAGGTTGCTGCTCAAAACGCAGATTATGTTGGTTATTCCACTCCTAATACTGCAGCGATGGATCTAATGGATGAAGAGGTAATTGCAGACGAACGCTTCTACCCTACGGAAGAAGCTAGAGATAATTTAGAAGTATATAAAAACCTAGGGTTAGAAATGCTAGGCTATTACAATGAATTATTCTTGAAATTCAAAATGGGAGATAATTAATTTCAACACATTAATTATTACTTCTAAAATAAATTTATTAAATAGACGTGAAATCTTTCATTGATTTCACGTCTATATTTTTGGCTTGCACGTAATTCATGCTATCTATCTAATAATCCAGTAGTATGCATTCAATTTTCATCCATTCTATAGAGGATTGGAGTGCAGAGCGGTGACTCCTTGGGGATTAGCGGCCACGGCGAGCACCCGGACTGAGCGCAGCGAGGGAGAAGGCTTGCCGGGCCGCCCCCAGGAAAGCATCCGCTCGGAACGGAAAGACACGGATTTAGGAAATAGGAGCTTTATTCAACTCTACCCTAAGCGTTTTAAAAGTACTTTTTCAGTGCCCTCAGCAAAGCGACGAGGAGATTGAAGCCGTGCCCCCGGAAAGCGCCCGCCGTATCGGAGAACCATTACATTTTTTATTTTGAGGAAAGTTATGTATTCCTTAGTTTATTGACTTGTGATTTCCAAACTACTATTTTATGGTGACTAACAACCTTATTGATAAAAAGCACTTTCTATTTATCAATTGGAGCACAGCCGGCGTGGACGAGTATTCGGCTTGCACGTAATTCATGCTATCTATCTAATCATCCAGTAGTATGCATTCAATTTTCATCCATTCTATAGTGGATTGGAGTGCAGAGCGGTGACTCCTAGGGGATTAGCGGCTACGGCGAGCACCCGGACTGAGCGCAGCGAGGGAGAAGGCTTGCCGGGCCGCCCCCAGGAAAGCATCCGCTCGGAACGGAAAGACACGGATTTAGGAAATAGGAGCTTTATTCAACTCTACCCTAAGCCTGAAAATTATATTAAATTTTTTCGGGACACGAAAGTATGTATTAATGGGAAAATATGATATTATCGATAGATGAATAATAGTACGAGAGAAAGCAGGAGTCATTATGACAGAGAAAAGAAATAAATTTGCATTATATATTCTGATGTTCAATATGTTTATTGTCATGTCAGGGATAGGAATTGTTATTCCAGTAATGCCTTCTTATTTAGAAACTTTTGGAGTTGCTGGGCAAGCCTTAGGTTTTATCATTGCATCGTACGCCTTGGGACAATTTATATTTTCACCATTAGCTGGTGAACTATCTGACAAACATGGAAGAAAAAAAATGATCATTATTGGCTTGATTATCTTTGCTGTTTCACAATTATGGTTTGGGATAGCTACTCAAGAATGGATGCTCTATATTGCAAGATTTATGGGCGGAGTTGGAGGAGCATTTTTAGTACCTGCAACGATGGCCTTCGTGGCTGACATAACTAGTTATGAGGAACGTGGAAAAGGTATGGGGTTCATTGGAGCTTCCATGTCACTAGGCTTTATGATTGGGCCGGCTATTGGAGGATTTTTAGCGGGAGTTAGTTTATCCTTTCCATTTTATATGGCCGCGGTAGTTTCTTTTCTTTCCGCAATAGTATCCTTAATCATTTTGCCTGATATTAAAAATGTTATAACTGATTTAAATCCGGCTATAAAAAAACGTGAAAATATTCTTACACAAATGAAAAGCTCGATTTATACACCTTACTTTATGATGTTATTTATCATTTTTGTATTTTCTTTTGGAATTGCTAACTTCCAGGCAACCTTTTCATTATATGTAGATCATAAATACGATTACAGCCCACAAAGAATAGCCGCTATTTTAACGGTAGGTGGATTTGTAGGAGTAGTTATTCAAACAGTTGTCATTGATCGTCTCTTTAAACGTTTTGGTGAATTAAACGTTATTCTTGTCAACTTAGTTATGGGAGCCGTCTCATTAGTTCTATTCTTTTTAGTCGACTCTTTCTGGCTTATTTTATTCTTAGCAACCGTATTCTCGATAGCAACTACACTGATCAGACCAGCTGTAAACACTATCGTTTCTAAGCTCGCTGGCAATGAGCAAGGGTTTGCTGCTGGTATGAATAATGCTTATATGAGTTTAGGCAATATGATTGGCCCAGCACTTGCTGGTATATTATTTGATGTAAATATTAACATTCCATTTTTAGTAGGTGCCGTCATTTTGGTTTTCACATGGGGCATTACACTTGCTTGGGTCAAAAAGAAGAAACCTGTCATTTTATGATAAAAAGCGCAACAGAGGAAATAACCTCTGTTGCGCTTTTTTATCATTTACCGTTTTTTCTTTTCTCTCACTAACTTTTCCATATTACTGGTCGATGTTGTAGTGGAAGAAATTATTTCTTTTTTACGTTTCTTAAATGGTGATAGTAGTTGTTTAAATCCAAATCTCCTAATCGTTATATCAATAAAGAAGAGGATAATAGCTACTAATATTAACAACTGTCTAATAGGTTGTTTTTCGGAGCTGGTCACATCCATATCTCTAAATGAATCGGCTGGTTCGCTTAACAGTTCTCCACCAGTTCTATTAGTTATAAGCTGGAGCTTTTGGACGTCTGGCTGTTGGACTTTATATTCCTCACTATAAGGAATAGATATTCCGGCTTGATAGACAGCATCCTGTTCATTGGATACTCGGAAAAACACTAATCCTGGCTCGCTCTCAACCGTGACTCGTGATTTTCCAGGCGCCAATGGCTCTGAACTTACTGCTAATTCTTCTCCTTTTTCATTGACTGCTGCCACTTCTATAAAAGAAGATTTCCCTGAAGGATCCGTTACAGTATAACTTCCATCACTGGCTTTTTGAATTGTATAAGGTACTTCACTATAGGATGGAAGCATTCTAGAAACTGCTGTGTTCCAAAAGTCCCCCCAATTATTCCAGCGAGCAAAATCCCCACTCCAAGCACCAGTCGAATCAGAAGTAAATGCTAACGTTCTTCCTAACCCGTACATCCACTCACCTAAAACTGGATCTTCCTTCTCACTTTGGGCAATAACATTTGCAGTTTGCTTTGCAGTCGTTGCAATATATGCATTCATCTGTGGTACTCCCTCCGCAAACAAACTAGACCAGGTTGGGTCACCATAAATAGTAGGGTAAAAAGGGTTATCCTCTATATAGGTTCTGGAAATGATAGCCGTTTCAGTAGACATAATCGCTGGGATGGTGGATTCATCCTGTACTTCATAAAATGTTCCGCCTCCCATTTCTGCAAGACTTTCTAGTAAAGCACGGTCTGCATCCTGACCGACAGCTACAGTGGAAACTGTTATATTGTTCTCTTTTCCATCTTCTATTAAAGTTTGATAGTCATTTGATGTGCTAGATTGCCCATCTGTCAGTAAAATGATATGTTTTCGTTGAAGCTTCAATGGTTGTAGCTGTTCGTAAGCTTGTGCTAGGCTTGAATATATCTCCGTTCCTCCTCCAACGCCTACAGAAAGGATTTTTTCTACCGCTCCTTCCCTATCTGTTAGAGGCTCGGTCTCTATGATTTGCCATGGTCGATCATCAAATGCTATGAATCCTAAATGATCATCATCTCTAAGCATTTCTACCGAACGAGCAGCTGCCTCCTTTGCATACTCCATTTTAGAGCCTGCCATACTTCCAGACCTATCCATTACTATAATAAGTCCTAATGATGGCAACTGTTGCTTCCCTTTTACTTCCATTTCCACAGGTAATAGCTTTTCTATAGGAGTTTTAAAATACCCCCCTAGCCCAAAGCTATTTTGTCCTCCAACCATCATAAATCCTGTTCCAAAGTTCTTAACTGCCTGTTCTATGACATTCATCTTCTGCTCTCCAACAAGATGTCCTGGGACGTTGTCAAAAATAATGGCATCGTAAGCAAGATAATTTGATAGATCAAAAGGCAATGAGCTTGCAGAAATAACATCTGTAATGATCGCCTCTTGATCGATTACCCGAGGAATATTAGTTGTAGCATCCTCATTGGTAACAACCAGTAATCTTGGAGAACTCTCTACATTTGTTACACTCGTCAGCTTATTGTTCTCGATTAAGGCATCCCCTTGAACGATTACCTGTGCATCGTATTTCAATAACCCTTCTCCCTTGGAGGTGTTTCGAAATGTAAAACTATTAGAGCCCTGCTCCAAGGAAACTTGTTCTCTAGATAATAATTGATCATTTTGATAAAGTAATATCTCTCCATTGGTTGCCTTAGTAGATTCAATCTGCATATTTAGCTGTTGCTGTTCTCCTTCGAACGCGACAGGCGGTGTTTCGAATGCAGTTATAGCTACGTCATCAGAAGAAATTCTCTCTAGTTCCACTACATCCACAGTAACGTTACTGCCTGTCATTTTCATGAGCTGGTCTGTTACCGAGCCATTGGTTTCAATACCATCTGTGAAAAGAACAATCCGCGTTGCTTTGTTTGGATCAATTATTCCGGTTGATAATTGCAAGGCTTTAGCAATATCTGTATTACCAGGTAACTCCATTGGACTGAACACAGGAAGCTTTATTTCCTCATTCGTTAAAGCTATTTCCGATTGGAAATTTTCAGCAAAAGAATAGACTCCGACTAGATGCTTGTCTTTTTGTGCATCTAAGCTTTTTTCAATCCATTCAGATACCTGCTGTTCTGTACCTTGCACCGAAGCAGAACGGTCAATAAGGAAAACTACTTGCTCTTCTTTAATTGGCATTAATAAATACGGGTTTGCAAGTCCAAGTATTAAACAAAAAATAGCCAGAAGGCGGATGAAGTAAACTACAAGTCCTTCCTTCTTCCAATGTTTTCTGTCTTTGCTCCAAATCCATATGAAATAAACAAGAATCGGTAGAGCTATTAATAGCAATAGTGGTTGATCAACTCGTAAATCCACGACGTCTTTGCACCTCCCACTCGATAACAAACAATAAGAGCAATAAAACAATTAAAAATGGAACAAGAGAAAATTGTTCATGGTTCTCAGGTTGCTGATCTGATTTCTGTGTCCCAATGGTATAAGAAGAGCCTTTTGAAATTTCTTTTTCCTTTTGTGCTAACGCCACAGTAAAGTACTTTTCTTGTTCACCTGAACGTATCACATACACACCGGGTTCCTTAGGTGCCATAAAGGCTCCTCCATTTTCAATGGAGTATAAATAGGAATCTTCCATTGTATAGATTTCCCATTCATTCATTGTACTGCCTAGGGATTGAGGTTTTCTCTCATTTGGCGTGAATGTTCCTAAGTATAGATTACTGTTAGATAGCTGTTCCTTTACACTCCACATAAATAAAGGAAAGGAAGGGCTTAACGGCCAATCAGTCATTTGTATATCTGCAAGTACTACTATGTCCCCTTTAGGCGATACTTGTATGAAAGGCTTATTGTCGACTGTTGCAATCGTTGAATAACCATCTACTCCTGGGTACACGCTACTCACATAGATATCCGATAAATCTGCAAAAGAAAATAAGGGGTGCTCTACAGTTTGGACATTACCGTTGACTTCTACTGATGCTAGATCATTTCGACCAATAAATAAGGCTGGTCTTTCTAGCTGATCTATTAAACCAAACTGGTTTGTAACGAGTATCCCTTCTTCTTTTACTAAACTTACCTGCTCTGATGGTATGCTACTCATCTCAATCCCAAGTGATTGAAACGCTGTACGAACCAAAGTATGTAACGAGCTATCTATGTAAATCTTAGAAAGCTGGTCATGCATAAATACAACCATCTCATTATCTAGAAGATAATCATCAGAGACCTCAATAGTAGCCTTAAGAAAGGTTGCCTCCTCCAACTCATTAAATGAAAGAGTAACTGCTTCATTTGGTGGCAACATAACTGATTCTTTAATAACATCAATCTTTCCGTTTGATAATGTCAAAGAGGCCTGTTGTTCTTTGTCCGTTTGATTATCAATTTGAAGCAAGGCAGAAGTTCCGTCTTTCATCTTAGTAGCCCCAAACCGTTTGATGGATATATTATTTACTTCAGTTGTCTGTCCAATGACGTGCCAGCTGACATTTTCATAATGCAATGGCAATGTCTGTCGATCTAAATTGTCTGTAAATACATAAATTGAAGTATCTTTTGTTTGAAAAAAAGACTGAGCAAAATCTAATGTTTTGGAAAATACCTCATCGTCATATGTTACTTCTAATTTATTTATTGCATTTTTTATATGTTTTATATTTGTTTCTTGTCTTAATACGGCAGTTGGTTCATTTCCTGTAGTAATAAGGGTGAATGGCTTACCAGATAACTGATCAACCATCTGAAGCATTTCTTGTTTATGACGATTGAATAAATTTGTATTATTAATATTAACCTCTATACTAGCTGATGTATCTACGACAAAAATAACCTGCTCTCCTGCAAGTGCTTCCTTTTTCCAGAATGGTTGTATGAGCGCTAGAACAAGCAGAATCATCGCTAACATTTGTAGATAGAATAATGCGTTTTTTTGAAGGTGCTGTAAATAAGGAGAGGCTCTTGTTTCTTTCATTACTTCCTCCCAAAATAACGTAGAGGAAACCGTTTGCTTCTTGTATTTCTTTCGGAAGAAATAATAAAGGAGAACAGCTATCGGAAATATTGCTGTCCATAAATATGGTAATTGACTAAAACCCAAATGTACTCACCTCACTCCACCCAATTTGCTCTTAGTAATTGATGAAATAGGACATGGGATATCCCGTTATCTGCATTGACCTGTATTAGTTTAATACCAAACTTACTACATAATTTTTCTAAAGCAAGCTGATGAAGCATTCTTTCTTGATGATAGGAATCTATTACTCTTGAAGACATTGATATATTCAATTGTTGAGTAGTTTCAACATCCTCCAATTGCACATCACCCGAAAAGATAGGAGTTAATTCATCATTCGTAACAATTTGTAACAGCCTTATGTCTCCTGCAAAACGAGGTAGTTTTTGTATAAGAGTTTTTAAATGCTCTATATCCTCTAAGCAATCCGTAATAAGGAATAAGACAGTACTGTCTTTAGGAAGGAACGAGACTGCATTCTTCGCGAAGGAATCCACCATCGATGGCTCGTTTAAGTCAGTTATCACTTGAGTAAATGCTTTACGATATACTGCCCCTTTCCTTCTAAAAGGAGGAACTCTTTCCTTTGAAACAGTGGAAAAAGTAAGACGATCATCTCTTTGAAGTACAAGGATACCAAGGGAAGCTGCTAATTGCCTAGCAAAATCCCATTTTACTTTTTCCCCCATCGATTTTGAGGAATCTAGAAGAATATGTACTCTCATTTCCTGTTCATCTAAAAATCGTTTAATAAAATACTTATCGGTCCTAGCATAAACATTCCAATCAATCTGGCGAACATCATCTCCAGGCGTATATTCTCTAAAATCGGAGAAGTCAAGAGAAGCACCAAACCTTTGGGAGCGATGAGACCCTTTATGTTGTCCCCGCAGTTTTGATTTGGTCGCTATAGACAATCGACTTAGCTTGCCAGTCCAATCTTTGGGGATTAAATAATCCTTACTCATACACTTTGCCCTTGCTTCACTGTTTGTAGAATAACATCTATTAAATCATCCGTACTTTTACCTTCCGCTTCCCCCTCATAGTTAAGTAACAAACGGTGTCTTAGTACAGGTTTTACTACAGTTTTAATATCTGCTATTGAAACGTGATAACGGCCTGCAACCAATGCTCTTGCTTTTGCCAATTTAATAAGGCTTTGTAATCCACGAGGCCCGCTTCCGTATTGAACGTATTGCTGTACTTCTGGTACGATTGAAGACTCTGGATGAGTAGCTGCAATCAAATCCACAGCATACTCCAACATATCATCGGCAATCAAAACTTCCTTAACCATTTGTTGAGCAACAATAATATCTTCTGCATTCATTATTTTGTTTAACTGAACATCATGGCTACCAGTAGTTCTCTTTGTAATTTCTATTAACTCTTCCTTTGTTGGGTAGGAAACAATGATCTTACATAAAAACCGGTCCATTTGTGCTTCTGGCAATGGATAAGTACCTTCCATCTCAATCGGGTTCTGGGTTGCTAAAACAAAAAACGGTCTATCCATCTTCTTAGTGTCACCGAGGACCGTTACAGTCTTCTCTCCCATCGCCTCTAAAAGCGCACTTTGTGTTTTAGGAGTAGCACGATTGATTTCATCTGCCAAAACCATTTGACTAAATATAGGACCTTTTTGAAAACTAAATTGTTGTTTTCCACTCTCTAATCTTTCAATCATACTCGTACCCGTTATGTCTGATGGCATGAGGTCAGGAGTAAACTGAATACGCGAAAAGGAAAGATCAAGAACCTCAGAAACTGTACGGATAAGCATCGTCTTCCCGAGTCCAGGTAATCCCTCTAAAAGTGCATGACCATCTGCTAAAACACAATAAATAGAAAATTCTACTGCCTCTTTTTGACCAACGATAAACTGACCAATTTCCAGGCGAACCGCCTCTAAACGTTTACTCATTTTGATATAATCTTCAGTTGTTAGCTCCATAGTTTCCTCCATTAATTATTATTTTCTACGGATGAGAAGTAATCCTGAACAATTCTTTGTAAATCAGAAGGCAACTGCATTCTTTCCGAGCTCTTTAAATATGAATCCGAATACTCATTGATGACCTCTTCATAGGATTTAACCGTACCTCTTGTAGTAGGTGCTTCTGCTGGCTCTTCATTTGAAGAGTCACCTTCGCCCAGGCTTCCACTGTCAACACTCGTATCTCCAGTACCACCTATTCTTGAGGGAATAGAAAGTAAATCCCTTCCTCCTGAACCCTTGCCAGCACCTTGCCCTGAACCTGAACCTGAACCTGAACCTTGACCCTGGCCTTGACCCTGCCCTTGGCCTTGGCCTTGACCCTGCCCTTGGCCTTGACCTTGACCTTGACCCTGCCCTTGACCTTGTCCTTGGCCCTGCCCTTGACCCTGCCCTTGACCTTGACCTTGTCCTTGACCTTGTTGACCTTGTTGACCTTGGCTTGGTTGGCCCTGGCCTTGTTGCCCTTGCTGATTATTATTACTGTTATTTGAATTCGTAGTCCCCTGCGCTACATTATTCGATGAAAACGGAAGCTTTTTCCCCATTTTACTTAGACTAGAGTGGGCTGACGCTGAACTTTTTGACAATGCGCTATTAGATTCCTTTAAGGAAGCAAGCTCTTTTAGCTCGGCTTCATTCAAAGAGAAACCCTCTGCTCCCTCTGAGTCAGCCAGTGTTTCCTTCTCCTCTAATTTCTGTTCCTTAAGCGCAAGCTCTTTTTGTTTTTTGATAAGCTCTCTTAAGGCTTCCTCAGCTAATTCAGTATCCTTTAAAGATTCCTTTAATTCCTCTAAATCTTTTTTAACAGCTTTAGACAGCTCTTTTTTCTCTAATTTTTCTACTTCCTTTACTATTTCGCTAATTATTTCTTTTTCCTTTTCAATATCTTTTGCCTCTAGTTGAGTGGCAGAAGGAAAAGTGAATAACAATAGAATAGCCGCAGATGAGATAACCAAGCCAATCATCCATTTTGTGTCGAAATAATTCTTTTTCCTTTTTTTAAATGCTTCAAAAACTGCTTCCCCAAGATTTTCTGCTTTTCGCAAAATACCTTGAGCAAGAGGAGCTTTATTATTCAAAAATGAAACTGCAGTTAGTAGAATATTATCTGGAAAATATGCATCCAACTTACGAAGTGCTAATTCCTTTTTCGGTCTCTTCCAAAATGACCATCCTAAAAAAAGAACAAACACAATAGATGCTGATGACCAGGCATACAATGTGTAATATGGTAATACAAATAAGCGAGAGATTAGTAAAATTACAGCAACAGAAAGAAATCCATAAAACAGTGCTCCTTGAAGCATTTTAAAATAGTGCTCAATTGCTAGGCTATATCTAGCTTTTTTAATCCACTGAATCAATCTGTTTCTGTTCTCCATTTACATTCCTCCTCACTTAGATTTCTTCATATTAACTCGTAGTTTTTTGACAGCTATAAAGATTGTTAATACAGTTAGTAAAACGTAAAAAATAGCATATCCAGCCCAAATCGGAAAGTCAATATTGGTTGTTTGACCGATAAAGTTTTCCGATCCAGACATTGTTAAATTTAACATAAGGACAACCGGATTAATCGATGCAAAAAAATGAGCTATTGGCTGAGGAGTAGTTGCTAGCGCTCCAGTGGCCATACTGCTCATACCAGTAAGAACTAGATAAATAAATCCAGTTACCCCTGCAAAAAAGATCATCGTTCCATAGGTAGCAATCATAGAGACAATAGTCTTTCTAATAATAGTGGAAAACATAATGCCTATACCGCCAATTGCCATCATAGTTAAGAAGAAAAATAAAAAGATTAAGCCAAGCTGTCCTGGTGAAACACCACCAAAAAGAAATACAAAGCTATATACAGGCAATCCTGCTACTAAAAGTAATAATAAGAAAGCAATGGATGAAGAAAGCTTTCCTATAATAATTTGAAAAGAGGTTTGAGATGTTGTTAACAATATATTCAAGGTTTGTTTCTCTCGCTCTGAGCTAATTGCTCCAGCTGTAAGACCTGGTGTGATGAATAGAATAAGACCGAGCTGAATATAGGTAAGCATCACAAACATAAAGAAGCTTTCATCTGGTCTAAAGTATCCTGTACCTGTAAAAGAGGTTGTTAATAGGATAAATCCAAACACAAAAATAGACATCGCAATAAGATAAAACAAAATACCTGTAAAGCTTTTCAGAGAGCGAAAGCGTAATTTTATCTCTTTGATAAGTACTGGGTTACTTAATGCTTGTTTCAACTTACTTCGCCCCCTTTGTTATTTCCATAAATACATCTTCTAAATCTGTTTCTGTTTCCGCAAAAGAAACAATTTTTAGTTGTTGATCTACTGCTTTTTTCAGTAAATTAATCTGATCTTCGTCCGTTCCTCTATAGCCAAATGTAATTATATTTTTCTCAGCGTCACTTTCCACCTTAGATGCAAATGGATCTTCTTCAAAGAAGGTTACAGCATTTTCAAGTAATCCTTTTACTTTGACTGTTATATGTCTTTCACCAGCAAGCTGTACTTGAATTTCTTGTACTGAGCCATGTGCAATGAGCCTTCCCCCGTCGATTACTCCGATTTCGTCACACATTTCAGCGAGCTCCGGTAATATGTGTGAAGAAATGAGAATAGTTTTTCCCATTTCCTTTAGCTGTCTTAAAATGTCCCTCATTTCAATTCGAGCACGCGGGTCTAAGCCAGAGGCTGGCTCATCTAATATCAATACTTTTGGATCATGAATCAATGCCCTTGCTAAGCACAAACGTTGTTTCATCCCTCGTGAAAGAAGGTCTACATATTCGTACCGTTTATGTGTCAGGTTTACTAATTCTAATAGCTGGGGTATCAAAACAGCTCTCTCTGCTTCTGGTATGCCATAGGAAGCTCCGTAGAAGTCCAAATATTCATTGGCCTTCAGCTGATCATAGACACCGAAAAAGTCCGGCATATAGCCAATCTGTTTTCTTACCTCATGCGGCTCCGTCTTAACACTTTTACCATTGACAAAAGCTTCTCCCGAAGTGGGTTGCAATAACGTAGCTAGAATGGAGAAGGTTGTGGATTTACCTGCACCATTTGCGCCCACAAATCCAAAAACAGTACCCTCATTTAAGGTTAAATTCAAATCATTTAATGCATAAAAAGAGCCATATTTTTTAGTTAATCCCTTAATTTCAATCATTACTTAACCTCCCCTTTCATCCGAACCTCTGGAAGTCGTGTATAAGAGTTTCCGTCAATAGAGTCCTTCGTCAATTTATAAATAATGACTCCGTCTTGGTTAATATAGTCGGAAATATTTTCTTTTATAGTAAATCTACTTTCATCTACTGGTTCATATGTTTGTGATTTGTCATTCCATAGCTCAATTGTTTGTGAGTTTCGATCAGTATTTGCAATTTGCAATTGGGTATAAGACACACCTTCTACTGATAAAGTTTCTGGCAGCTTCCATGAAGTAATATACTCTCCGTCATCTAAATACCATTCAAAGTTACTGTTTTCCATTGGCTCCATGTATTTACCATAAGCATTAGTATCAACATTAACCGTAAAGCTCGTAGATGGAAGAGTAAACTCACCCGATATAATAGTCTCTGCCTCGAAAGGTTGTATTAATAAATGAAGTGCAGACATTTCTACCTTCTTGTCTTTAAGCTCGATTGGAATAACATTATCTTCTACAAATGCTGTAATAGCAGGTTTGGTTGACTGTTGCTCAATAGTTTTACTTGTCGAATATAGAGATTTTTTACGTTGAGTTAATAAATCGTCTTGATTTCCAGCATTTTGGCCCCAGCTGCCCCCATTATTAATATAAGGATTGGAAGTTGGAGTTAGCATAATGGATCCTATATCCTTGTTTACGTCCATTTGTTCACCAGGTTCTAAATCTCCCAGCTTTATTATCTTGGAACCAGACCATATGGAAACTTCTTTCAGGGTAAATGGGAAGCTATTCGTTATAGTTCCAGATATTTTACTTGCCTCGACACGAAGATCTGAGTCTATTTTACCTATCTCAGGAATATATGTTTCACCATAAAATGAGGAAACTGACCAATATCCAAGATCTCGGAATGTTAGTTCGGAGCTTGAAGCACTCTTCTCAAGCATTACATTTTCATGAATGTTGACAACTTCACCAGTAAAGGAGTTATTAGAACGATTTGCGACCATAGAGGTGCTAGATGGAGCTGTAAACGCAAACTTCCCACCTTTATTACTTAAAATTGATTCTGCATAATACCCACTTAGGCTGCTATCTTCATTTACATACAAAAACGAGGATTGCTGAACTTGTGGTTTTGCAATTCGATCCTTTGCTCCATAACCAAATATAGCGGCTGAGGTTATGATGGCAAGTAGTGGAATAATTCCCCATGCATATTCTCTTTTATCTTTTCTCTTCAATATGAAGTAAAGTAAAGGTCCGACTAACAGCATATAAACGATTACTATTCCTATCATTAAAGGCGTTGAAACTTTGAAAGAAGCAAAAAGTGAATTAACATTACCAATATCATGTACTAATTGATCCTTCACGTTATAACCATACATATAATTAGTAGCCTGCGTTTTAAGCGGGTTTAGTATCTTTTTCAATAACTCGGGATACGCTTCGTCTTTTGCTAGAGGGGTATCACCTAAAGAAAAGGTTGTTTGTATAATTGCACCTTTCCCTAACTTTTTTTGGCCAGCCAATAATGTATCATTTAAATTTATCAAAGGCTGTGCACCTTCAACTAAATTAGCTTCATATACAGTTAAGTCATTTGTTAGTAGTTTTTCTCCAGTTATTGGCCCTACTGCTTCGGGTGAAAGACTTTTTGTGGTAGATTGCAAAGTGAATGGTAAGTGTTCTGCTAATAAACCAAGTTCTGCGGATGTATTTTCGGATGATCCAGTAAGGATATAACCACCGGAACTGACATAATCAACTAGTGCCTGCTGCTGACTATTAGATAGGTCAGCCAAAACATATTCATCTATGAATATGTAATCTGCCATTTGCCAAGCTATACCTTCTGTTGGATAGCTGAAATCATTTAGCTGACTCACATGTATAACCTGACTATTCGATTGCTTTAATCCATTTAAAACTGTCAAACGGTCAGCGCTATTAGTCAATGTCAAATAAAAGGTCGAGGATGGATCCATAAAATTAGCCTTTAAATTCTTGGAGCCTTTATAGTCAATGGATTTTCCCTTTTCCCAACCACCTTCATAAAAATGTACAAGCTGAGTACTCGTATTAGAGTATAAATAATCATCACTTAAACCAGAAGAGGCAATTTGAATTGTCTTCGTTTCGTTTGCACCTATTTCAAATGGAATTGCCTGCCCGTTACCTAAATTGTAAGATTCAAACATATCAAGTACAATATCCCCTGAAAAGGCATCACCTGAATTTTCAACAGTGATGGTAATTGGAAGTCCCTCTCCATGCTTTGCTTTTCCATCAAAACCTAGAGTAGTCTTAACTTTCAAGCTTGGAGCTGCTGAGGCATCTAATGGTTGAATACAAAAAAAGATAAAAAGTGCTACGATTGCCAAAGCAAACTTACGTATCTGCATATTATTTCCCTCCTATTATGTATATCTTTTAGTACGTTTTTCACCCAAAAAAGTTCCTTTAGTGGAATTCTTTCGCATGCTCATTCACAATTTTTACAAAAGCATCAACTTGTGGAAGCTCAAATGAGCTGTCATATCCTATTAACCAAGTATCTCGCGTGAGCTCAAACTCTTCTTCGTTATTTGTTAAAGGTATTTTGTTTACTTCTTCATGACCCGTCAATGTAATAGAAGGCAAAATAGCATAACCAATACCATTTAAAGCCATTTGTTTACAAGTTTCAATTTGATCTACAATAATTTGACGCTTGGGATTTACGGAAAAGTGTTTTTGCCACCATTGCTGAATTTCTTGATAATAGTTAGAGTCACTTTTAAATTGGATAAAAGGCTTTTCTGTTGTTAGTACATCATCAATGCTGGTCATCTCTTTATCCACTAAATATAGAGTATCTCTAAATAAATGTATTTTGCTTCCTTTCCAGTCCGTTTGTCCGCGTACGATACCAATTTGAGCTTCCCCGTCATAAATAGCCTTCACAATTTCAGAACTCCAGCCCGTCAGTAAAGAAACTTTTGCCTCCGGATAGGTTTGGACAAAATCCTTTAATACCTTAGGGAGCCAATTTTGACCTACTATAGAGGCACATGCGATTTTTAAAGTACCATGGACCTTGGAGCTTAAAGATTGAATGGTCTCAAAAAGTTCTTCTCTTTGCTGTAGAATACTGTTAGCAAATTCAATAACCAGCTCTCCTTCAGGAGTTGCTGTCAATCCCTTTTGAGATCTTAAAAATAGCTTAGTTTGCCATTCTTTTTCGATTGTTTGTAAACGTAAGGACAAGGCTGGTTGAGAAAGAAAAAGCCGCTCTGCCGCTTTGCGCATATTTTGTTCTTCAGCAAGTGTTTTAATAATAAGATAATCTGAATTCATTTATTGCCCCTCTTTCTTTCGAATATTATTGTATTTTCATTCAGGAACCAAAGCTATTTTAAAGACATTTCCATTTATATCAGGTCTTTTCTCTGTAAGTATTCTTCAAGTTATCTCCCCTATCTAATTCTAAAGTCATAAGCAACTTCCGGAAAGGGAAAAAAATAAAGTTTTTAATAAAATAAGGCACTTTCCGTTCTAGTTGAACAGAAAGTGCCTTTTTAATATTTTGAAATACGTAAGGTTATCTCCATTTATTCATGCTTGAGGTTCCTGTGACTGGTATAAGTACTTTTTCATTTGCTTTAAAATTACCCTTCTCGTCAAAATACCGATAAAGGTCCCCTCATCATCCACTACACATACGTATGGATTATTGACTAAAAGGTCTAACCCTTTTTGAAATTTCTCATTCACATGAATGGAAGCAATATCTTTTTTCATGATTTGATCGACCTTCAAATCAGGCAAACGTTCATATTCAATATGTTCAAGTCCAAGTATTTCATCTGTAATTTGTTGGGTGCTAATAAGTCCTTGGAGACGATATTTTACGTCAAGGACTGGTATCGAGGAATAACCGGTTTTTGTTAGTACTAGCAATGCATGTTCTGCATTGTTTCCTAATTGCACATGAGCAACCTTTTCTGCTGAAATAATGTAATCCTTAATAGGGATTTCTAAAAAGTCCTTACTACTTACATATATCATTAAATCCTACTCCTTTGTCTGTTTTCCTAATTGGAAAACACAACCTATAAAACTATGATAGCATATGAAACGAATAAAAACCTGTGAAATCGCTTACAAATACTTAATAATTTTTAGTTCATCAGAAAACTAATATACAGTTTAAAAATTTATTTTATTACCTTATCATTGTAAATATATTTTTTTTAGCTAAGGTTTTTAAAGGGTAGGGTTGATCTATGAGCAAATCAGAACCTAGGTTATATGCGTACAATAGAATTGTTTCCAACCATAAAAAAAGTACATGAACTTTGGTTCACATACTCTTTTAATCTATTCAGCTATAATAATAGTTTTAAAATGGAAATTGGTTTAACCATTGCCCGCCATCAAGTGTTATAATTTCTCCATTCATATAGGCGGCTTTGTCCGACATGATAAATGTTGCAAGATCTCCTATTTCTTCTGGTTTACCTAAGCGCTTAAGGGGAACAGCTTGGATCGTTCTTTTAGCAGCCTCCTCCGATTCCCAAAGTTTCTCCGCCCCTCCAGTGCGTTCAATTGGACCCGGAGCGATTCCATTAACCCGTATGCCATATTTACTTCCCCATTCCACCGCTAATGTTCTAGTTAAAGACATCACTCCGGCTTTAGCTGCAGCAGAATGTGCTACGCCAGCCCCTGCTCCCCAAGCATAGGTTGCCAGCATATTAATAATAGAACCCTTTGTTCCTTTCTTAATCCAGTAGTTACCTACAGCATTTGAACAATAGAATGTGCCATTTAATACTATATCGATTACTGCCTTCCAACCATTGGGGGAAAGCTTGGAAGTCTCGACAATAAAGTTGCCTGCTGCATTATTAACCAATCCGTCTATACCGCCAAATGTCTTGTCTGTAAACTCAACCATTGCTGCTACATGCTCAGGTTCTCTTACGTCCATTTGAAATACTTCCACTTGCTCCCCATTTTGAGCTATCTCTACTTTTGCAAGATCTAGCTTTTCCTTGTCTCTACCAGTAATGACGACATTTGCACCTTCAGCCACAAAAGACATTGCCATATATTTTCCCATACCATTAGAACCACCCGTGACAATAATGGTTTTTCCCTTTAATAACATTAAAATACACCCCTTTAAATTGAATGAACATTCACTCAATATTTTATCATACCCTATTAGGAAAATCACTAGGGCTTTAACAAGGGTCTAGATTAATAAAAAAAGACTCATTAGAAAGCGATTTGCCCTCTTATGAGTCTACAAATATTATTGATAATTCATGTATGCTTTGTTTATATCCTCTATCGGAATGGGACGACTAAAAAAGAAGCCTTGCGCTTTTTGACAATTGGCTGCTTTTAGTATTTCCACCTGCGTATCTTTTTCAACACCCTCGGCAATTACTTCCATACCCAGACTATGCGCAAGACGAATAATAGTTGTTGCAATAGCAGCACTTTTCTCGTCATTTTCCATATCTTTTATAAAAGATTGGTCTATTTTAATAATGTCGATTGGATATTTTCTTAAGTAACTTAGTGAGGAATAACCAGTTCCAAAATCATCAATTGAAATAACTACCCCTATATCTTTCAATTCCTTCAATATAGTGAAAGTATCCTGCAAGTCAGTCATCGCACTTTCTGTAATTTCTACTTCTAAAGAAGATGCTATAATATTGAACTTCTTAATTTTTTCTCTAATCTTGAAAGCAAAATTATCTTGTTTAAATTGTTGAGGTGAGATATTTACAGCAACTCTCGCCAGTCTAAAGCCTTTGTCCTGCCATTCCTTTAGTTGTCTACAAACCTCGTCTAAAACCCAATCTCCTAGCTTAAAAATAATTCCTGATTTTTCTGCAAGAGGGATGAATTGCATAGGAGATACATATCCAAACTTACGATTATTCCAACGTAACAATGCCTCGAACGAATTTATCTCTCCTGTCAGTAGATTCACCTGTGGCTGATAATGTATAGACAACTCATCTTTTTCAATAGCTCTTCTTAAGTGCGATTCCATTAATGCTGCATTTGGAAATGATAAATTCATCTGCTCTTGGAAATAACGATAGTGAGCTCTTCCCCTATCTTTTGCAACGTATAAAGCCTGGTCAGCCTTTAACAATAACTCATCTCTTTTTTCTCCATCATAAGGGAACATCGAAATTCCTATAGATGCTGTACCGAAATATTCTTGATGATCTAAATAGAGAGGCTTGGCTAATTCTGTTAATATACTTTCAGCAAACAGACTCGTTTCTTCCTTCGTTTTTCCCTTTAATAAAAAAACAAATTCATCTCCGCTTTGCCTATATAAATTACTAGCCTTATCAATATATAAACTTAGACGATCTGCAATTTTTTTTAATAATTCATCTCCATATGTATAGCCTAGTGATTCATTTATTAATTTAAATCGATCAAGATCAATTCGTATGATAGAGATTTCACTATTTGTTTTTTGAGCTTCTTTAAGATTTTCTTGGAGATGTTCTTTTAAAGCCCTTCTATTCCATAAACCAGTCAGGTGATCATGGTAAACAAGATAGAATAATTGCCCTTGCTCCTCGGTACCACTGTTAGTATTACGTAGGACGATATGAAGCCCACTCACAATTCCATTATTTAATATCGGAATTGCTTTTAAGTCTGCACTTATAAAATGACCTTTTTCATGCTGAATTAAGCAATTCTGCATTTCAGTAGCATAACCTGTTTGTACATGGTTAATAATATTTCGGAAGTTCCACAGTGATTCTTCTCCAACAAATTTTTCAAAGGGAAGATTTAATAATTCCTTTGATTTGTATCCAAATACTGTATATATAATTTTATTGGCATACTGAATCATACCCTCTTGATCCAAAACCAATATTGTATCTAGATTATGTTCTATTAAGGACTGATATTTTTCTTGTACCTCTAATAAAGGAGCAATTTGGAGCTTAGCGGTTTGGTCAATCATCATCAATCCATAAACTATACTTGTTTTATCTCCCATTGGAGTCACTGTAATATCAAACGTATAAACTTGGTTATTTAATATTATGTTAATGTTATGGTAAGCTGTCTGAATCATAATATCTGAAAAAAGCGGGATTAGTTGATTCCACAATTCGTCTGTGAAGCTATTCAAATGAATACCACTTTTTAAAAGTTCAGTAGCGACTTTATTCTTATATATAATTGTATGAGAACCGTCCGCCTTTTTTTGCAATAGGCAAGTTAGTACGTTGGGTTGTTCATGAATCATATCTGCTAAGTAATCGTCCATCTTAAGCTGTTCGTTATTGTTCATGTCATCCTCCAGTAGCCTCATGTAAGACATATTGCAAAAAATACACATTGTATCTATTGTATCGGCAAAAATTGACAACTTTCAATTAATTCACTATAAAATATTTTTATATAATATTTTTTGATTTGTGTACACAATTAGTTCGTTAGTTGGTATGATAGTATGTATAAGAAGAGTAAAAGAAAGGAGTGTACTTATCATGACTACTGAATCAGACAAGCAATTGGCAACAGCTATTTATACAGTTAATAGACATGCAAAAACTGCTATAGACAACAAACCCCTTTACGAATTAAAAAAATTAGCTATACAAAAAATGATTACAGAAGAAAAAGCCAGTAAGATAGGTCTTCATTTTGTACGCAATCCCAGAAATAGCCAACAGCAATCCTCCGTTTTAGTTCGTTGTGCAGACTATTATTTCCACCTCCTTCCAGTTAAAGAAGATTTTAAAACTTTACCCCATCTCGGTCATTTGGATGATACGTATAGAAACCCTATCAGGAAAATGAGTATCAGAATGGCAAAACAGTTATTAACCGATTATATAGGACCTCCTAAAGCTACTAAAAGCAAGTCCACTAATCACTCTACATCTTGTACTGCGAAGTTTGCTCGTGTATCCAATAGACGTCCAAGTAAGATGAAATCTTACCTAGATCGCTAAAATTTCGTAAAGCAAGCACTAACTGGTCTATCCACTAAAAATGTGAAATCGCAAATCGCAAAATCGATTTCACTTTTTTTTCTTCCTTATTTAAAGTCAGCCAATATTAATGGTATGAATAAAATTCTTGAAAAGGTAGCACGATGCTGTGCTTACACGTGAGATGGAATGCCTCCGAAAAGTAGGTTGCATTTAAGTAAACCAATTCAGGGTAAATATAAGCCTCAAAAACTTTACTAACCGTAAAATTTTCGAGGCTTTTCATTTTGTAGGAAGTCTAGGCTATGGGTTCTTCTTATACCTGATAAAATAAATGAATTATAAAATATATTGATCAATTTTTAAAACTAATTCAGCTATTTCTGGTTTACTTACCTGGTCTTCTGCTCCTACTAAATCACCTTTATGTCTAAGATCGTCTGTAATCAGACTTGAAAAAATAACAACAGGGAGTTTAGATAAATTACTATTGGTTTTAATAGACTTTGTCAACGCATGTCCATCCATTTGTGGCATCTCAATATCCGTCACAACCATCTGGACGTGTTCAGATACATCAGGAGACACTTTTTCTAATTGCTCCAGGTATGCCAATGCATCCTTTCCATTTTCAAAGAATTCAAGGTTGACATAACCGGCTTCCTGCATCGTATCATGTAGCAACTTTCTAAGAAGAGGAGAATCTTCAGCAATTACAATTTTTTTGTTAGACCTTTCTCTAGGACCTAACTTTTTAATCGAATCTACATTTATGCCAGACTCAGGATTTATATCAACAATAATTCGTTCAAAATCTAGTAATAGGAGCATGTCTTCCCCTCTTTTAATAACTCCTATTACGTGAGAAGTTCCTCCTTGATATAAGTCAGCAGGTTTTTCTATATGGTCCCATGATATTCGATGGATTTGAGTTACATTATCTACATGAAATACAGCCTTTTGTTTATTAAATTCAGCAACTACATATTTTTGTTGTTCAATTGTGGATTGCATTGGTAAACCTAAGACTTTCCCCATATTTATAACGGGAAGTACTTCTCCACGTAATTGAATAATTCCTTCTACATGAGGATGTGCTAGCGGGATAAAAGTAACCGGAATCGGCTGAATAATTTCCTTTACTTTTATCACATTGATACCAAATCTATTTGGACCTACCTGAAATTCGACAATTTCTAACTCATTTGTACCGCTTTCTAGTAATATTCCTTTGTGGTCTTTCAATAAAATCTTCCTTTCCACACTTACGATTATACCAATTGTATCACATACAGGTAAAATATTACTATATTATTCATATAATTTAATTAGGGCTTGAGTACCTTTATTCTCGTATCCTTCATTAACTAATTGATCATATAATCGTTTTGCCAACTCTAACCCAGGCAACGATAACTTCATTCTTTCTGACTCTTCCAAAGCAATTTTCATATCTTTAACAAAATGT
This sequence comes from Psychrobacillus sp., assembly GCA_040274765.1. Classification (GTDB taxonomy): domain Bacteria; phylum Bacillota; class Bacilli; order Bacillales_A; family Planococcaceae; genus Psychrobacillus. The sequence continues at coordinate 1,175 of JBEMAY010000037.1, read as the reverse complement.
TTTATAAAAAAACCAGGCTCTAAATTACCTTCGATCATTCGCGGTGCTAAATTACTTAGTGACCAAGATCCCGCAGCACCTGTAGATATGGCTCTCAACACTTGCTCTAAATCTAAACCAGCTTTCTTACCGTATGTAAGTGCCTCACAGACTCCTATCATATTAGAAGCAATTGTAATTTGGTTACACATTTTTGTATGCTGTCCCATGCCGGAAGTTCCTTCATATAAAATGGTCTCACCAAATAGATTTAGTATTGGTAAAGCACTATCAAAGGTATCCTTTTCTCCTCCGCACATAATGGATAGCTTTCCTAATTGAGCACCTATATCTCCACCTGACACTGGAGCATCCAGTGATTGCATCTTTAGCTCATTAGCACGTTCATTAATTTTTTTTGCTAATGTTGGAGTAGAGGTTGTTAAATCTATAACAGTTAATCCACTGTTTTCTACAGAAAAAATCCCTTCTTCTCCAAAATAAACTTCTTCGACATCATGAGGATAGCCAACCATAGTAAATAGGTATTGGACATTCATTGCTGCTTCACTCGGCTTTGATACCCATTTTGCTCCTAAGGTAAATAATTCCTCTGCCTTTTCTTTTGTCCTTGTGTACACAAAAACTTCGTGACCAGCATTTAGTAAATGCTTTACTATACTTTTTCCCATTACACCAGTTCCTATAAAACCGATTTTAAGTTGTTCCACCATGTAAAATCCCTCCGTATAACTGTAATAACTACAGTTTATCAGAAAAATAAAATAAGTTTGTAAAAATATTTTTTACTTAAATAATTTAGTCTGAGAAATATCTATAAATGAAAGAATGAATTATAGTTCCACTAACAAATTTTAAAATAAACAAAAAAAGAGGACCATCCAATGGATGATCCTTAAAAAGGGGGAAATGAGAATGTTGCTGTGTTCTTTATTAATATGCCCTGCTTACATTTATTTAAACCTCTTTTTTAAAAAAAAATAATTTTTTTATTTTATCCAGTTCTTGTACAAAAGTATCAACCTTTTCTTTTTCAACCAGGTTCCCACCATATCTTACTTCTTCATAAATTGAAAAAAACTCACCTTCTACCTTCCAGGCCATTCTTTTGAACCATTCCCTTACTGTTTCGCTTTTTTCTCTTTCGTAACCTAAGGAGTTTGCCTCTTTTTCAA
>JBEMAY010000036.1:0-29901 GCA_040274765.1 Psychrobacillus sp. | reverse complement strand
ATAAAACTATTTGTCAACAATATAATTATATAATTAATTATGTGCTACTTCTTCTTGAAGACGAGCTAAAAATTCACTGAAAGGAATGCTTTCTGATTTTTGCTCACCATATTTACGAACGTTTACATTGCCTGATTCTAATTCTTTATCACCAAGTACTAGCATGTAAGGAATCTTTTGAATTTGGGCTTCACGAATCTTGTAACCAAGCTTTTCCTCTCGGTCATCCATTTCTACACGGAAACCAGCAGCAACTAATTGCTCCTCTACTTCCTTAGCGTACTCGAAATGTACCTCATTAGAAACTGGAATAATCTCAACTTGTACTGGTGCCAACCAAGTTGGGAAAGCACCTTTGTATTCTTCGATTAGGAATGCAACAAAACGTTCCATAGTAGAAACTACTCCACGGTGAATAACAACTGGGCGATGAGGTTTTCCATCTTCCCCTACGTATGTTAGATCAAAGCGCTCTGGTAGTAAGAAGTCTAATTGAACTGTTGATAAAGTTTCTTCCTTACCAATAGCAGTTTTCACTTGAACATCTAGTTTTGGACCGTAGAATGCAGCTTCGTCTTCAGCTTCAATATAATCTAAGCCTAATTCATCCATTGCTTCTTTTAACATGCTTTGTGCTCTTTCCCACATTACATCGTCATCAAAGTACTTTTCTTTATTGTTTGGATCTCTGTACGATAAGCGGAATGAGTAATCTTTTAAGTCAAAGTCTTTGTAGACAGAGATGATTAGCTCTACAACCTTTTGGAATTCCTTCTTGATTTGATCTGGACGTACAAATAGATGTGCATCGTTCAAAGTCATCCCACGTACACGTTGAAGTCCTGATACAGCTCCTGACATTTCATAGCGGTGCATTGTTCCTAGCTCTGCGATTCGTAGAGGTAGGTTACGATAAGAATGCATCCCGTTTTTGAATATCATCATATGGTGCGGACAGTTCATTGGACGCAATACTAGTGTTTCATTGTCCATCTCCATAGGAGGGAACATAGAGTCTTGGTAATGCTCCCAATGTCCAGAAGTCTCATAAAGTTCTTTAGAACCTAGCACTGGTGTGTATACGTGCTTATAGCCAAGCTTTAACTCCTTGTCTACAATATAACGCTCAATTACGCGTCGGATAGTTGCACCGTTTGGTAACCATAGAGGCAGACCTTGTCCAACCTTTAACGAGTTAGTGAAAAGCTCTAATTCCTTCCCAATTTTACGGTGATCACGTTCTTTTGCTTCTTCTAGCATTTGAAGGTGCGCTTGAAGATCCTCTTTTTTGAAGAAAGCTGTCCCGTAAATACGTTGTAGCATTTTATTGTCGCTATTCCCTCTCCAGTATGCTCCTGCAATGCTCAACAGTTTAAACTCTTTTAGCTTTCCTGTAGAAGGAACATGAACACCACGGCAAAGGTCAAAGAAATCTCCTTGCTCATAAATAGAAACTTGTTCTCCGGCTGGTATTGCTTCAAGAAGCTCTACTTTATACTCATCATCTTGAAACTTTTCAAAAGCTTCTTCACGAGAAACGTCATGACGAATAATTTCGATATTTTCATTAATAATTTTTTTCATTTCTTTTTCTATTAAAGGTAGGTCATCAGCTGTGATTGGCTCCGGAGAATCGATATCATAATAGAAACCATTTTCAATAACTGGTCCAATTCCTAGCTTAACATCCTTAAATAAACGCTTAACTGCTTGTGCCAATAAATGAGCGGAACTATGACGCAGAATTTCTAATGCTTCATCTGACTCAGGAGTGATAATCGCAATCTCTCCATCCTCAGTAATAGGTGTTTTAAGATCGATCAGCTGACCGCTTAATTTACCTGCTAAAGCTTTTTTTCGAAGCCCTGGACTAATAGATTGTGCTATTTCTTCTGTAGTTGTTGATGAAGGAAACTCTTTTACTGCCCCATCTGGAAATTGTAACTTAATAACATCTGCCACGTTGAACACTCCTCAATAATTTTGGATTAAGTATCAGCCTAAAACCGCTCTTCCCTTGAGCATATTAGCTGGTATAGGTTAGACGATTCCTTATTTTTGGCAAAATAAAAAACCCCATCCCGGTAAAGGGACGAGGTTTAAATCGTGGTTCCACCCTTCTTCTATCTATACGAATATAGACGAAGCTCTGCATCGGTTAACGGACCGGTGACCGGCAAGCTGCTACTCAATTTCACAGTTGCTGCTCGGAGGTGGTAAATCGATTGCCGGTGCTTAAGAAGCTTTCAGCCAAGGCTTCTCTCTCTAAAAAGTCGTACAAACTGATTGTTATCCTCTTCAACGCATCTACTTGTTCTTATGAAAATGATTATACGCCACGATTTTACCATTTGCAAGTAGTTATTTATGCTCTCTCCAGTTCTTTCCTTGAAGAGCAACTGGGATGGTCAATGCTTTAATCCGTTCCATAATACGTCCTGCCTTCACTACCTCTTTTTCTCCTCGTTGAGTATAAGAAAGATGATGCTGTAACTCATCATAGTTAAAGTTAGAAGACATAAAGGTCGGAAGCTGTTCGGACATCCGGTAGTGGAGAATAGTTCCTATGATTTCATCCCGAGTCCAACTAGACATTGTTTCTGCTCCTATATCGTCTAACATAAGAACAGGTGCTTTTTTTACAAATTCCACTTTTTCAGGAAGCGATTGATCTTGTATCGCCTGTTTCATTTCGCGAAGAAATTCAGGAACGTAGACAACTACTGAATGAATATGTCTAGCTGCTAGTTCATTTGCTAATGCACCTAATAAATAAGACTTACCTACGCCGAACTTTCCGTAAATATAAAGTCCTTTAGCCGGTAATTTATTTGTTCTTTCCCATTCATTTAAGAAATCCTTAGCCGCTCGAACTGCAACGACACGGCTGTCATCTTGTAAGTCTAAACTAGAAAGACTAGCTTCCATTACCTCCTTAGGCATATGGATACTGTCTATCATAGAGGTCACCTTTTTGCGTTCATCCTCTATAACCCCTCGCTTACACCTTACATATTCCACGTCTATTAGGTTGCGATCTAATACCAGCTTCGGCTCATAGCCCTTCATAAAATTCATACATTCTTCTAATGAAGGACAGCCCTTGCAATCATGAGATTGAGATTTATACTCATATAGCTTACTCAAACTGCGATTAACAACCTGTTTAGAGACTACTTCCGAATTTTCCTCTATGAACGCTTGTATAGCAGGTTCCTCCAACACTTCCTGCTGGAGCTCATCTAAACGAGAAGTAAATTCAGGAGTGACTACTCTTTTGAGTGTTTCATTAATTCGTTCCAATTCCTTCACCTACCTTTTCATCATTCCTAATTCTTCTAATAGCTTTTTCCGTTCAGCATCTATATCTTGTATGCCATTTGTTTCTTTTCCTGTACGCTTTAATTCGTCATCCTTTTTATAAAACCAATCGGGTACCTTTTCTTCTCTAGTTGGTTTTTTCGAATACGTCTTTTGCTTAGACCCTTCGCTTTTCCATTTCATGTATTGCTCGTGCTCATTCCTTGCTAATTCCATCGCTTCTTTAGCTGTTTTGACGTCCTTGCGCATCCAGTGGGAAGCGATCTTTTCCGCATAATTCTTCGTTAGCTTCATGTCTGTACGAAGAAGGACATATTGTAACAGGACATTAACTACACCAATAGGCATTTTATAATGTGTGACAAAATAATTGGCTAACTGAACGTCTGCAAGTATAGGTTCTTTCCCGTTAGCAATATCCTTTAATACCTTTGCAGGAGCAGTCGTTTCCAAATATTGAATCAGCTCTTCTTCCTTTGTCAGCTTTCTTTCGGCAGTTTGAACTATTTTTTCGGTTGGTTCTATTTTTTGAATAACCGGAGCAGTACGAGAAACAGTTAGCTTATAATACTCTGCACAAGCTTTTTTCAATCTGGCCTCCGAAAGATGAAGTTCATCGTCCAAAGCCAAAATAACGACCTTTTGCATTTCCACTGGCGAGAGATTATACAAAAATGCAAGCTTTGCAATTACTTCCTTTGCTTCTGTAGTCATGGCAGACTTCGGTACAAGTTGCTCAGATAGCCCTTCTTGAAGTAAGGAGAAATCGAAATCCTCATAATAGAAAGGGACAGAACTATTTCGTGTTTTTGACTGAAAGTTATCCTCAGTCGCACCAGTGCTAACAGTTTTCGTAGTGGGCTTGAAAACATCTACAAAGGTTCGGGAAACGTCCGTATACTCCTTTTGCCAGTTAGGTGTTTGAACATATCGGCTTCTCAGTTGTTTATATGCACTTTCCCCTATTTTGTTTAGGAGAAACATGGATAACAACGGGTCCTTTAAAAAAGACTCTGCATCTAGCGGAGCTTCTAGCTCATAGTAGAATGCTCGTCCATCTTCGTTGGGCTTTTGCCATGTGCGTAGAAGACCGATTGCCTCAAGCGCTATTCGAGCTTGAAAAACTTTTCCTAAGGATAAACCAAGAACGTTTAATAAATGATAATGTGTCCATTGGTTTTCACTTTGCATTTCTCCATCTGCCCATAAAGTCAAATAGAGGCTCATACTTTCTGCACCAATTAGTGGCTGATAAAATAATGTCAGCAGCTGACGATCATAATCAGAAAAAGAATATGGCAAGCGAATCATATATGTATCTGTTGAGTGTAGCTCCTTATATAACATCACTTGTTTACCTACTCCTTAAATAATTCCTTATAATGAAGGATTCTTTTTTAAGATTTCCTTTAATTCATCTATGAAAACATTAATGTCTTTAAATTGACGATATACGGAAGCAAATCTAACATAGGCAACCTCATCAATCTCAGCAAGCTTGTCCATGACCTTTTCGCCAACCTCCTCTGATTTCACCTCAGAGTTACCTGTTCTTCTTAGTTCCTTTTCAATATAAAACACGATCTCCTCTAATTGGTCAAGTGCGACAGGTCTCTTCTCACACGCGCGTATTAGCCCTCGTAATATTTTTTCTCGGCTAAATTCTTCGCGAGAACCATCTTTCTTTACAACAATTAAAGGAGTTTCCTCTACCTTTTCAAAAGTCGTGAATCGAAAACCACAGTCCTCGCACTCTCTCCTTCTTCTAATTGCCTTATTATCATCTATCGGTCTGGAATCGACCACTTTAGTGCCATTAAATTGGCATGCTGGGCATTTCATAGAACCTCTCCTAAACGTATACTTTAATTTTGTATACCTATTATAACAACTTTTCCTCATAAAATCGAAAAAGCAGAGGAATAAATTCCTCTGCTCACTCATTTGTGTTCATCTTACATTACACTTGAACTGTCATGCGTTCTTTTGGTGCCTTAACTGGACCCATTCCACGTGGCATTTCAAGCGTTTCGCGTGTTCCAGCATTAAGAGCATCTGCGATATAGTTAGCTGCGATTGATGGATCTAAATCACCACAAGTATACACATCAATGCTTGCATAACCGTGCTCTGGAAAGCTGTGAATCGTTAAATGCGACTCGGAAATTATAACGACTCCACTTACACCTTGTGGTGCAAATTTGTGAAATGCAACTTCTCTTACCTCTGCACCTGATTTTAGTGCAGCATCAACAAATGTCTGTTCGATAAATTGCATATCGTTAAGTTTGTCGAAATCGCACTCCCATAGTTCTGCAATAATGTGACGTCCCATTGTCTCCAATGTCCGTTTCCCCCTTTGATAAGTTTTATTTTTAACATCAAAGTTGACTACCACGGGGGAAAGTTAGTCCTAAGAGGTCCTAACCCTTTAAGTAGTCTATGTACTAGAAGTACACGATTTCCATTATAAAACATATTAACTAATAGTGCAATAAAAAAATCCTCTTTCTAGTAATACTAGAAAGAGGTAGGCAATCTTCTATTATTAGGAAAATACTACTTGTTAAAACAGGATATTAAAGTCCACCCGCTACTTTTTTAGCTAGGTCTACTACTCTCGCCGAATAACCCCATTCGTTGTCATACCAAGCGAGTACTTTTACTTTTGTTTTGCCCATTACCATAGTAGTCAGCCCGTCTACAGTACTGGAATTAGTAGTTGTATTAAAATCAATTGAAACTAATGGCTCATGAGTAATGCCTAAAACGCCCTTCATAGAGCCCTCTGCAGCTTTTTGGAACGCAGCATTTACTTCTTCCGCCGTCACTTCTTTCTGAACATCCACAACTAAATCTACTAAAGAAACATTAGGAGTAGGAACGCGTAAAGCCATTCCATGAATCTTTCCTTCTAGCTCTGGCAATACAAGTGAAAGGGCTTTCGCCGCACCGGTCGAAGTAGGAATAATAGATTGTCCACAAGAACGTGCACGTCTTAAATCTTTATGTGGGTTATCTAAGTTATTTTGATCATTCGTATAGGCATGAACTGTAGTCATTAAACCGTTTTCAATACCAAAGGCATCATTTAATACTTTTACTACAGGTGCCAAACAGTTAGTTGTACAGCTTGCATTTGAGATGATTTGGTGATTTACCACATCTAGCTTTTCATCGTTTACACCAATGACAATCGTTGCGTCTTCGTTTTTAGCTGGTGCTGTAATAACAACCTTTTTTGCTCCAGCTTTAATATGGCCGGATGCTTTTTCTCCATCGTTAAACTTACCAGTAGACTCAATTACGATGTCCACGTTCAATTCTTTCCAAGGAAGTTTTTCTGGCTCACGCTCATTAACGATTTGCACTTTCTGACCGTTAACAATTAAGGCATTTTCCCCAATTTCAATTTCTCCAGAGAAAGTTCCGTGTGTAGAATCATATCTTATTAGGTGAGCTAAAGTTTCTAATGGGTATCTAGCATTGATAGCTACTACATTAAGTTCTTCTTGTACGATTGCTTGGCGAAATACCATTCTTCCGATTCTTCCAAAACCATTAATTGCAATTGAAGCTGACATATAATAAGTCCTCCCGTAACGTGTGATACTTTTGTTTTATAATCATGCATTAGTATAACACATTTTCTTAATTATGTAGCCTTAAAATGCGTGTCAATTAAATTCATTATTTTCAAATAATTATTTTTTCCATACCTCAAGAATTTTTTCTAGCTGTTCTCTGGTCGATTCTAAAGAGCTATTGTTATAAATAACAGCATCTGCACCCTTTTCCTTTATCGAAAGTGGTAGTTGGGAATGGATTCTTGCTTTCGCTTCCTCCATGGAATAATTATTTCTAGCCATGAGTCTTTTCAGTTGGGTTTCTTCCGAGACAGTAACAACAATAATCTTATCAACATAAGATTGTAGCTTACTTTCAAAAAGCAAAGGGATATCCATAATAATAACGGGATGACCAGCTTGTATCATATCCTCTTTTTGCCTCATCATCTCTGCTCGAATAGCAGGATGCATGATATCATTCAGTTGCTTTCTTTGAGCGGGTGAGGAAAAAATTCTTTCCCCCAGCTTCGGCCGATTCAGTTCTCCATCGGGAGTAAGTATACCTTCTCCAAATACCTCGGTTATTTTCTGAAGCGCATTAGTTCCTTTTTCAACAACAATTCTTGCAACAAGATCTGCATCAATAATGGGATATCCCATTTCCTTCAACATGTTGGACACAGTACTCTTACCGCTAGCAATACTTCCAGTCAATCCAATAATCATGATAAATCCTCCGTTACTTTTGACACGAACCACAATAGGTTGATGTTCGGCCGGCAATTGTTTTCTGCTTGGTAGCTTTGCCGCAGATTGGGCAACTCTTTTTGCTATACATTTGTAGTCTATGCTGCATTGTTCCTGCTCCGCCATTAATAGAGCGATAATCAGAAATAGTACTACCACCATTTTCAATACTGTCTAATAGTACTGCAACTATCTCATGAAACAGCTGAATTTTCCTAGCCTTACTTATTCTCTTTACTGTACGTGCAGGATGAATTCTAAGATTGAACAATGCCTCTGTAGCATAAATATTGCCACAACCTGAGACAACGTGGCCATCCATGATGAACTCCTTGATTGCCTTGTTTTCATAGCGTGGTAAGCTGCTCATATAAAGGAAATGCTCTAGTGCATTCTCATCAAAAGGCTCAGGGGCCATCATAAGTAAGGGGGGATAATCTGCTTCCGTTTCTAATAGACGTAGCTCACCAAAACGGCGAATATCGGCATATACAAGCATATCTCCTTCATCAAAATGAAGGGTGACATGACTATGCTTTTTAAACTTTTCCTCTAGGATGTCGTCCAAAGTTCTAACATAGAACCAAGCACCTGACATACCCAAGTGGGAAACAAGCAAAAATGGTTCTCTATCTTGATTTTTCAAATGAAAATAAATATATTTAGAACGTCGTTCAATTCGAGCGATCACCTTACCAGGAAGAGCGGCCTGGAATGACTCCACGCCTACTCCCTTGATAATAGCTTCCTTACCCGCTTCCTTGGATTTAATAATGGTTGAAGAAACATCCACTGATTTTATCCGTTTACCTGTAACAACAGGCTGAAGTCCTCGGACAACTCCTTCCACCTCTGGTAATTCTGGCATATATAAAACTCCTTACTTTGTATCGTACCAAGATGATCCAAATGCATACTCCACTTTTAGAGGAACGTTCAGCTCAATTGCAGATTCCATTACTTCAGGAACAATCTTCTCAAGTAGTGCTATCTCTTCCGGAGGAGCCTCGAATATCAGCTCATCATGCACTTGAAGAAGCATCTTGGTTTGCATGTTTTCTTTTTTTAGTCGGGCCGCCATATCAATCATCGCTTTCTTAATGATATCAGCTGCACTTCCCTGTATTGGTGTATTCATAGCCGTGCGTTCAGCAAAGCTTCTCAGATTAAAATTAGAGCTTGTTATTTCCGGCAAATATCTTCTACGATTTAAAATGGTCGTAACGAAGCCTTTTTGCTTAGCTGTTTGTATACTGTCATCCATATATTCCTTTACACCTGCGAAGCTTTTTAAATATTTCTCGATAAATATAGCAGCTTCTTTACGAGTAATATCTAAGCTTTGAGATAAACCATAGTCGCTGATTCCATAAACGATTCCAAAGTTAACAGCTTTTGCTGCGCGGCGCATATTAGAATCGACAGCATCAGCCTCTACATGGAATACATCCATAGCTGTTTTAGTATGGATATCCATATTATTCTTAAAGGCTTCCATCAGGTTTTCATCCTCTGCCATATGAGCAAGCACTCGTAGCTCTATTTGAGAATAATCAGCCGCAAACATAACCCATTCGGGATTACTTGGTACAAACGCTTTACGAATTTTTCTACCTTCCTCAAGGCGGATAGGGATGTTTTGTAAGTTAGGATTAATAGAGCTTAAGCGACCTGTTGTTGTAAGCGCCTGCTGATATCTCGTATGAATTTTCCCGTCGTCCTCATGGATCTCTTTTAAAAGCCCTTCAATATAAGTGGAGTTTAACTTCCCTAACTGACGGTATAACAAAATTTGTTCGATAATCTCATGCTCACTAGCTAGTTTTTCTAACACATCTGCTGCTGTGGAATAGCCAGTCTTCGTTTTTTTAATAGGTGGTAGCCCTAGCTTTTCAAAAAGAATGACGCCAAGCTGCTTTGGTGAGTTAATATTGAAGTTTTCTCCTGCTAAAGCATGGATATCCCCTTCTATTTGTTTCAGCTTAATCTCTAAATCATGACCCATTTCAACAAGTACTTGCTTATCCACTTTTACTCCATCTGATTCCATAGTCCCTAAAATAGATGCTAGTGGTAATTCCAGCTCCTTGTAGAGCTTAAATTGTTGATTTTCTTTTAGTTTCTTTTCAAGAATAGGTTTTAAATGCCATAAAGCCAATGCCTTCCTAGTTGCATGCTCTGCAAGCTTCTCTTGCTCTGGGACAGACTTTTTAGCTCCTTTTCCGTAAATTTGCTCATTACTTAATACGTTATAATAACCGTATTCTTTCCCTATTGTTGCTACATCATCTGCAGTTAACGATGCATTATCTATATAGGCAGCCAGGGTTAAGTCAAACTCTACCCCAGCAATACTTACTCCATGCTTTCTACTTACTGCTTGTGTAGCCTTAGAATCCACAACATATTTTGTTTTGGACTCATCCTCTAGCCAAGCGCAGAATTCTTTTGAACGGAAGGCTATGTCACCCGGGATAAAATAAGATTGTTCTCCATCCGACAACGCCACTCCTAACAACTCTGCTTTGTGGTACTGTTCATCATATAATTCTAAGTGCAGAGACATTTCATCTACTAAGAAACTAGAGTTCACATTCTCTACAATTTCAAAAGTCGTTTCCGTGGTAGAATGCTCCTCCGCCACATATTCCGTTTTTTCCAATAAAGTTTTAAAGGATAGCTCCTTCCATATGGAAATGACTTCTTCCATATTTGGACCACTATAAGTGATATCCTCAAGTGACACATCGATAGGAGCGTTTATTTCAATAGTTGCAAGCTCCTTACTCATCTTCGCCTGTTCCTCATTGGCTATAAGCTTTTCCTTTAGCTTAGCACCACTAACTGAATCGAGTGCTTGATATAGTTGCTCAACAGATCCATGCTCTTTTAAAAGTTTAATGGCTGTTTTTTCACCAACTCCTGGAACTCCCGGGATATTATCAGAGGAATCCCCCATTAATCCCTTCATATCGATGATTTGAAGTGGTGTAAGTCCGTATTTTTCTTGAACATGCTCTGGTGTATATTTTTCTATGTCTGTAATTCCTTTTCTCGTAATATAAACAGTAGTAGAGTCTGTTGCTAACTGTGTTAAATCTTTGTCACCAGACACAATAACTACTTGCTGTCCTTTCTTCTCCGCCTGTCGACTAAGCGTACCTATAATATCGTCTGCCTCGTACATGTCTAGCTCGTATCGTTTAATGCCATAAGCATCTATAAGCTTTCGCAAATAAGGAAATTGTTCGGAAAGCTCGGGTGGAGTTTTTTGTCTCCCTCCCTTATATTCTTCAAAGGTTGAATGGCGGAAGGTCGTTTTCCCTGCATCAAATGCCACTAACATATGCGTTGGGTTTTCTTCATCCATAATTTTTTGGAGCATCATTGTAAAGCCGTAAACAGCGTTTGTATGTATTCCATGTTCGTTCGTTAATAAAGGAAGGGCAAAGAATGCACGATAAGCTAAACTATTCCCATCTAATAATAGAATTTTTTCGGATGACATGAATCATTCACTCCTTAAATATATTGTTTGTATTACATTAACTTGTACAAAGAAAAGCGCAACCGCCTATCTCTGCCCCGACAGGCAAATGGGTAAATGCGAGGAGGCAGCTTCTCAGCCACCGCAGTATTTCCCCATTTGACCCCGAGGGGCAAGGCGGTGGAGCTTGACATCAAGAAATGCGCAAGCGCCTATCTCTGCCCCGACAGGCAAATGGGAAAATGCGAGGAGGCAGCTTCTCAGCCACCACAGTATTTTCCTATTTGACCCCGAGGGGCAAGGCGGTGGAGCTAGACATCAATTTATCCACAGGTTCACAACTTTATTTTACAAATAAATAAAAGCGTCATTCCCTATATCTTACCACGACAGTAAGGGGAATGACGATTCATATACTATTCTAAGTATCCAGATAGGATATTGGCATAAGGTGAATCGGATGGAATAACAATCATCGTATCCTCACCGATTGTTTTCTTATAGGATTCTAACGTTCTATATAAAGAGTAGAATTCAGGGTCCTTCGAAAAGCTTGCATTATAAATCCTCGCAGCTTCCGCATCTCCCTCTGCTCTTACAAGGGCAGCCTCTTTATTGGCAGCAGCTTTCATTTGTATAACCTTACTGTCTGTTTCCGCTTCAATTCTTCTCTTATCGGCATCACCGGTAGACAAAAACTTTTGAGCAACACTTTCACGATCCGAAATCATCTCGTTATATACGGATTGCTCATTTTCTTCTGGTAGGTCTGTACGCTTAATACGTACATCCACTACTTCAATTCCATACTTATCTTTTGCTAAAAGACCGTTAACTTCTTTTGTAATTTGATCATTTAAACTACCACGAGAGGAATTTTCATCATTGATAATTTCACTATATTCTAATTGACCAAGCTCAGCACGAACAACGGAATAAATAAATTCCTCCATACGAGCGCTTGCATTTATAATATTCCCTGCATTGGAAATCATGTCCTTAGGATTGACTACTCTCCAAACTGCATAATTGTCAATAATTATTCGGCGTTTATCCTTCGTATTAATCTCTGCCTCAGACAAATTACGATTCATTTGATACTTAGGAATAGTAGTTACACTTTGTATAAATGGGATCTTCATATGCAGTCCTGGTGAATCTTTAATACTTTTAATCTCACCAAATTGACGAATCACTCTATACTCGCCTTCTTTAACTACATAAATATTAGCTAGGGCAATTACAGCAATTACAAATACTATGAAAATAGTTATAAATGATTTTGTATGTTTTTTATAGTCGATTGGTGCCTTTTCTTTTTTAGGCTTATTAGGTACTGTTTTAAACTTTGATTCTAAATTTGCAAAAGGGTTATTGTTATCTGACATTATTGTCCACTCCCTTCTTCAGGCTTTTTTTCTGTAGTAGTACTTGGTGGTGGCGTACTTTGTTTAGAAGACTCTATCTGCTGAAGTGGTAAGTACTTCATCGTCCCACCCTCATCATTCATAATATAAATTTTAGCATTTGGTAGAACAGCCTCCAATGTTTCCATTACTAATCGCTGTCTAGTGATTTCCTTATTATTTTGATATTCAGCATACAGCTTATCAAATAAGGCAACATCTCCTTTTGCCTGTTCAATACGTGCTGTTTGATAGCCTATAGCCTCTGATTTAATAGCATCAACTTCCCCTTCAGCTACACTTATCTTTTCATTTACATACTTTTCTGCCTGGTTTACTTTCGTATTTTTAGTTTCTTCCGCATCTGTCACAGCTGTAAATGCAGCTCTAACTTCTGCATTTGGAAGCTCTACGTCTTGAAGCTTAACCGTCAACACAGTAATACCAATCTCATATTTTTTGATCAAAGATGCAAGCAGCTCGTTAGTATCTGCCTCTATTTGGGCTTTACCTGAAGTTAACGCATCATCAATCGCTGAATTACCTATAACCGAACGAATCGATGCTGAGGTTGCATCATGCAGCATTTCCTTTGGGTTTTCGGAATTAAATAAGTATGCTTTAGGATCTGTGATTTTATATTGAACAACAAGGTCTGTTAACACGATATTGTCGTCCCCGGTTATCATTTTAGTATCTTTATCATAGGAAACGATTTCTCCACTTTCATCCTGCTTATACCCAAACTGAAGGCTGAAAGTTTCCTTTGATAGCTTTTCTACCTTCTGTATTGGCCACGGAAGCTTAAATTTCAATCCGGACTCTGTTATTGGCTCGCTCGCTTCACCAAATGTAATAACTATTGCTTGCTCTGATTCATCTACTGTATACCAAGAAGTAAATAATGCGGATAGAAGAACAATTCCAACAATAGATACAGCGATAATAGTTAACAATCTTTTTGTACTCATATTTTTCCCCCTTCTCTATGTATAGTTATTTTACGGACCGCAGAAGGGAAAGTTTCAAAAATTTCAAAACTGCGATTTTATTTTTATATCGTGAATGGTTTGTGAAATGCTACACTTTAACTAGTAGAAGCAGTTTAGTCAAAAAAGATCTTTGCATATTATAAGGAACAAAGTAAAGAAGGATAACGCTAAAAATGAATTTAAACAGTGTTTAGACATTCAATGGGGACAAATTATATTAGCAGGGTGATAAAACGATGATCGGAATAAGCATTGCAACAAAGTGGGAATATGAGGCGACATTGGAATACTTTAGCGTAAAAAATAAAGAACTTTGCAGTTATCCGTACGGAGAGTATTTTATAAGAATAATCAATAACACTGAACTTGTTTTTTATAGTACAGGTGTAAGAAAAGTAAATGGTGTTGGCGGTAAACAGTATATGATTTCTAAATTTAATTTGAGTAAAGTTATCGTTGCCGGAACATGTGCGGGAATAGATGAGAAGTTCAGTAATTTGGATATTTTTGTACCCAGCAAAGCCGTTCAGTATGATTGTACGGTAAAAGAAATTGAGCCGTTTATTAAACAATCCTTCCTAGTTGATATTGAGTTATCTAAATATGGGAACGACTTTTATACAGGAACAATTGGCACTGCTGATAAAGCAGTAGTAATGTGGGATGACTATTTAGAGCTTAAATAAAACGAAATAAAAATAGCCGATACAGAAGCGAGTGCCATTGCTTATATCTGCAAGAAAAATGAAGTTGAATGTATTATTATTAAAGGAATATCTGATTTTCCAACAGATGAAAGAAACTCTGATAAGCTCCAATCGAATTTGGAACAAATTAATGTCTATTTAGAAAACACACCCAAAGTTATGAACAAAATATTTGGCAACTATTTAATGAGATTTATTTAGTAAATTTATAATTTCTTAGAACTTTTTTGTATGGGAAACGTATTTAAGTAAATTGATAGGTTAGTTTGGAGGAGTTTTTTTGCTTGATGATAACATTAATCAGTTCTTATTGAGTTTATTGATCTGGTGGGGTTTCCTTCTCATCTTTCAAAGATTGAACAATCGTTATCCAAAAAACAACACTTGGAAAACAGATATATTATTAACTATCATTCAAAGTATGGTAGTCTTACTTGTTTTGTTCCCTATTTTATCTTTTATTTTATAACCATCTTAGATATACTTTTATAGCTTTGACGAGATCATTCAAATCTAGCAGTCGACTGAAATCCATAAACAATAATAAAAGGCCAGCAATAAATGCTGGCCTCAGAGTGTAGACAAAAGGGCTGGAAATCGAAACGATTTCCAACTCTTTTGCTATTATCACAGTTTACATTCTGGAAAAAGAACTAATTCAGCTCTCGATTTTGCTTGTTTTACGCCATTTTTGGCGTTTTCCAGGTCCAGCTGGCCAACTTCTTAAGATTTAAGACAGCAAAAGTTAGCATCGGCAAAGACACGCTCGATCATCTCTTCCCGTAAATTTCTTTCATCAGCGGCAACAAGCCTAGACACTATCGGTATGCCATGTTGTTTCAATCTCTTTAATGGTTTGGCGCATGGACCGTATACCAAAGGTATATTGGATAAAAGTCATCTTGATAAGTACCACTGGGTCGATACTAGGTCTCCCTATTGTCGAATAAAGGTTCTCAACCAATGGATAGATAAAGGAAAAAACCATTCCCGCATCTAACTTAAGAACAAGATGGTCTTGTGGTACCAACTGTTCAATAGTCAAAATTTCTAATGGTTTGCCTTCATTGGTTTGATTTTTCTTCATCATATCCATCACCTCATTCATGTTATAGGAGGCCCTGTTGATTGGAGCGAAGCACGGCGACTCCAGTGCGAACAGCGTGAGCTGACCAGTCTTTTTTCTTTTAAAATAGAAGTAACGCGAGGAAGAGCTGATTTCCTGTAAAACTAATTAGTGGTAGTTTAGTGAAAGAAGGGATTATACATTTTTTGTAGAACTTATTAATGTATTCTTTTTTCAGAAAGGAGAACATTGATGAGACAAATAATTGCTCTTGGTGGTGGCGGGTTTTCTATGGAACCAAATAATCCATTGTTAGATTTGTATATTCTTAAACAAGCAAAGAAAGCTAAGCCGCAAATTTGTTTTATCCCTACTGCTAGCGGAGATTCTGATAATTATATATCAAGGTATTATGATTTTTTTAATCAACAAGATTGTATACCAACCCACCTATCTTTATTTAAACCTCCGACAAGAGACCTGGAGAGCTTTATTTTAGAGAAGGATATTATTTATGTTGGTGGAGGAAACACTAAAAACCTTTTGGCTTTGTGGAAAGAATGGGATTTGGACGTTATTTTAAGAAAAGCTTGGAATCAAGGTGTTATTTTAGCTGGGTTAAGTGCAGGGTCCATTTGTTGGTTTGAGGAAGGGGTCACGGATTCCTATGGAGATGGGCTTGAACCAATAAAATGTTTGGGCTTTTTACAGGGGAGTAATTGTCCGCATTACGATGGTGAAGTAGAAAGAAGACCTGCATATCATAAGCTTATCAAATCAAAAAACGTGCAATCAGGGGTTGCGACAGATGACGGAGTGGCAATTCATTTCAAGGATCAAGAGATTAGTAAAATAGTTAGCTCAAGGCCTAACGCTAAAGCGTATAGTGTTTCCCACGATACTAAGGTTATAGAGAAGGAACTTCCTACAGAATTTTTAGGTTCTTATTGATGGGATGAATCACTGAGAGGGTTAGAATTTTCCGGATATAGGGGATATAATAGTTACAAATACATACAAAGTTATGCAATTAAAAAGTCTTGGAATTCTTCGTTTAACTAGTCATCAATAGAATTACAAAATAAACCTCATAAAGAGATTCATTGTCATTAGGCATGGTTCTCTTTATAAGGTTTTTTGTCTATCTTATAGAAGTCGTTTTTATTAATAGGGGTTATCTATCAACCAGACAGTCTTTATTTTTTGATTAGAAGAGTTTTCTACTTAGATTATTAAATAGAGTAACTTTATTAAATGCAACTCCATTTTTCTATCATGAATTGGGACAGATAGTCATATATTTTTTTAGGGGGAATGTTATGCTATCGAAAAGAAAATGGGTTCTTGCATTTTTATTAGTATTTACCTTTATTGCAATGGACAAATTAGAAAAAAACGACGTACTGTCTACTAACTATGCTTCTACGCTTTTAGCTCCTCAGAAGCCTACTGAAATGTATCAGAAAGTAAGAGATTGGATTACCCCAAACGATGAAGTGGTGACGGTGAGTGGGCCGATTTTAGAGAATCCGGTACTGGAATATAGTACTATACAACCTTATAGCGAGGGAGCAGTTCTCTCACTTAATACTTCTCAGGAAATCGGGGCCTCAGAAAACGGGTTGATTATTTTCACTGGCTATAAAAAGAAAACAGGCAAGACCATATCTATTTTGTACGATAATGGAGAGACAGTTACTTATGGATTTGTGGAGGAATTTTTCCAGCTACCCTATACTACTGTAAGTGCTGGTGAAGTATTTGCATCAGTCAAACGAGATATATTGTATGTTCAAGTAGAGAAGGAAGGAAAAGTATTAGAAACGACGGAGATTGTTGACTGGCTAGCATCAAACTATGAGGAATAGGCTTTTCCGTATACATCCGATTATGATTCCTTTCCTTCTTTTTTTCTACTTATCTGGAGAGATTGCAGTGTATGCCATTGTTTTTGGATCTCTCATATTACATGAATTAGGTCATTTAGCAGCAGCAAAGCTAGTTGGTGGAAAAATATATTCCTGTACAATTCTCCCTTACGGAGGAGAAATTAAGATTGAACAATTTTCCAAATGGGAAAAGAAAGAGCAGCTTATTGTGATTTTTGGAGGACCAATTGTTACGTTGGCACTTCTTTTAATAAGTCTTGTTTTGCATTTTCCCCAAGTGGAGCTTCTTACTTACACTCAACTAATAATATTAGGGTTAAATTTACTACCTATTTATCCACTTGATGGTGGTCGTGTCCTCCATGCCCTATTTCCAGGCTATTATATCGAGTTAATCAGTTTTTCTCTTTGGATCAGTATGCTAATCTTTTATACAAGTCTGTACTATTTTCCTAAAGGACTATTTGTATCGCTAATATTTTTGTTTATTGCTATACAAAATTATTCTTTTTGGAGATTTAGAAAGTACAAGCTAGTATTTGATCGAATGACGAAAAATGCTTGACTCGATTTTTTATATGTGTTAACATTTTAATGTTATTGTTTGTAGCAGCACCCGTTGCTACAACCGCTCTGAAAAGGTTCAAGTATTCGAGTTTCGAATCACCTTTTGGAAGGCGAGTCTTAGTCTAAGAGGAGGTGCAAGTATGTACGCAATTATTGAAACTGGTGGTAAACAAATCAAAGTTGAACAAGGGCAAGAAATCTACATCGAAAAATTAGATGTAAACGCTGATGAGGTTGTAACTTTTGATAAAGTTTTATTCGTAGGTGGGAATGATGTTAAAGTTGGTGCTCCATTCGTGGAAGGTGCTAAAGTTACAGCGAAAGTTGTAAAAAACGGCAAAGCTAAAAAAATCATCGTTTTCAAATACAAAGCTAAAAAGAACTATCGTAAAAAACAAGGTCACCGTCAACCATATACTAAATTAGTAGTAGAATCTATTAGCTTATAATATGATTAAAGTGACTGTAACAAGAGATCAATCAGGTCTTATTCATTCCTTTGAAATGAAAGGACATGCTGATTTTGCTGAGCATGGGAAGGATTTAGTATGTGCAGGTGCTTCTGCTGTATCGTTTGGTGCAGTAAATGCTATTATTGCTCTTACTGAAATTACTCCTATTATTAAGCAAAAAGGTGACGGAGGGTATTTATACGTTGAAGTACCTAGCATTGAAAGCTCTGAAAAAGCTGCAAGCATGCAGTTAATATTGGAGTCAATGATTGTATCTTTACAAACGATTGAGCAAGATTACGCTAAGTATATAAAAATAACCTTCAAAAAGTAGGAGGTGGAACATATGTTAAGATTAGATCTTCAGTTTTTCGCATCGAAAAAAGGAGTAGGTTCGACTAAAAATGGTCGTGACTCTCAATCGAAACGTCTAGGCGCTAAACGTGCTGATGGACAATTCGTATCAGGCGGATCAATTTTATTCCGTCAACGCGGTACAAAAATTCACCCAGGTGAAAACGTTGGCCGTGGTGGAGATGACACACTTTTCGCGAAAGTTGACGGTGTAGTACGCTTTGAGCGTTATGGCCGCGACAAGAAAAAAGTAAGTGTATATCCTGTAGCTCAAGAAGCTTAATTTACAAATAAGAGGACTGCATTTATGCAGTCCTTTTTTATTTTCTAAAAAGCTTTGTTAAAGTTATTGAGTTGATTTGGACTAAAATCTTTTGAATAGTTATTGCAAACATTACAAAAGTGATAATTCCAATGACTATGAAGAACATAAGTAGTTTATGAAGTGTGGATGGAGAAAGTTTTACGGCTTTATTTATGCTAGTAAATTTATAATAGCGCTTAATCAATGAATTAAATCCATTTCCATTTATTAATTGGAGAACCATTGCGGCGACTCCAGCGGGATAATGGCTTATCGATCAAACTGCGAAAAAGCGTCCGGCTAGCGCGAAAATCAATTCTACTTTCTGATTTAAAGATTTAATTGCATTATAAAGCAACCCTTCTTTAACATAACCTTCTAAAATAACAAAAAAGTAATCATACTCCTGCACAAAATAATGCTATACCTGTTATACTAGAAGGATAGTAAACGTTGGAGCGTGTATACTAATATGAATCCTAAAAATATAACAATTAACGAAGTACTTCGTCATTCTATGCATGATTTTTTAAATAATATGCATTTAATTCAAATGAATTTGGATATGGGTAGACCAGAAGAGGCTAAACAATTAATTCATAGGTATTCACAGAAGTGCGCTCAATTCTTCGATTTAAACAATTTAGGGTTGTTAAAGACGAACGAATGGCTGCAAACGTTTCCTATTACGTATAGTCAGATGACTCTAGAAATTCAAACGTCTATGGCCAAGCGTGGATTAGAAATGTTCGATTATGAATTAGAAAGTATCCTCGATCGCTTTGTACAAGCTATTTACCCAAAGCTGCAAGGCTATCAGGAACAAATTCTAAAAGTTCATATCCTTTCAGATGAATTACTTGAAGTTATAATTGAAGTAAATGGGGATTGGTCTCCATTCTCTTGGATAGAATATTCGAATCATGAATTATTTACTATAGAAAGACTGAACAACACAGAAGGATACCTGCAATTCAAGTTAGTTGCAAAGGAAAGATTGGAGTGAAATAAATGTTTGTCGATCACGTAAAGGTGTATGTAAAAGGTGGCGATGGCGGAGATGGTATGGTTGGTTTCCGTCGTGAGAAGTATGTTCCTATGGGAGGTCCTGCTGGGGGCGATGGAGGAAATGGTGGCAATGTAGTCTTTGAGGTGGATGAAGGATTACGTACCTTAATGGATTTCCGCTATAAGAGACAGTTTAAGGCGAACCGTGGAGTCCACGGTGGTAGTAAAAATATGCATGGTGCAAATGCAGATGATTTAATTGTTAAAGTACCAGAAGGCACTGTTGTAATGAACGAGGAAACTGGACAAGTTATCGCTGACCTGGTTGAGCATGGACAAAGAGCCGTTATTGCTAAAGGTGGACGAGGCGGACGTGGAAATTCACGTTTTGCAACTCCAGCAAATCCAGCACCTGAGTTATCCGAAAAAGGGGAACCAGGAAATGAGTTAAACGTTGTTTTAGAGTTAAAAGTGTTAGCGGATGTAGGACTAGTAGGCTTCCCAAGCGTTGGAAAATCTACGTTACTATCGGTAGTATCTGCTGCTAAACCTAAAATAGCATCGTATCATTTTACAACGATTGTACCTAATCTAGGGCTAGTAGAAACCGAAGATCACCGCAGCTTTGTAATGGCTGACTTGCCAGGACTAATAGAAGGTGCCCATCAAGGTGTAGGTCTTGGTCATCAATTCTTACGTCATATAGAGCGTACACGTGTCATAGTTCATGTTATTGATATGTCTGGTATGGAAGGTCGCGTGCCTTACGAGGATTACGTAACCATTAATGAGGAGTTAAGACAATATAATTTAAGATTGACTGAACGACCTCAGATTATAGTAGCAAATAAAATGGATATGCCGGATGCTGAGGAAAACCTTAAAGCATTTAAAGAAAAAGTGGGCGCGGATGCAAAAATATTCCCTATTTCTGCAGTATCTCGTCAAGGATTACAGGAACTACTCTTTGCTATAGCTGATATTTTAGAAGATGCTCCAGAGTATCCATTAGAGCATATGCAAGAAGAAGAAACTGAAACATCTGTTATGTACAAGCATGAGGCTTCTAAGGATGAATTCGTTATTTCTAGAGATGATGATGGTGCATTCGTACTTTCAGGTGGTACTGTAGAGAGATTATTTAAAATGACAGACTTCAGTCGGGAAGATTCTATCCGCAGATTCTCTAGACAATTACGTGGAATGGGTATTGATGATGCTCTTCGTGCACGTGGTGCTAAAGATGGAGATACTGTACGACTATTACAATTCGAATTTGAATTTATCGAGTAGGAAGAAGGGAACCGCATGAAGGATGTTACGAGCCAACGATTTTTTCTGGTGAGAGAAGATGTGTTGACAGAAGCAATGCAAAAAACTTTAGAAGCTAAGCATCTCCTACAATCGAGGAAAGTTTCTTCGATATGGGATGCTGTGAAAGAAGTAGATTTATCGCGTAGTGCTTTTTACAAATATCGTGATGCGGTTTTTCCGTTCCATTCTATAGTACAAGAAAGAATCCTAACTGTTTTTTTACAGTTAGAGGATCGAGAAGGAACGCTTGCACGATTATTATCCCTAGTGGCTGAGTATGCTTGCAATGTCTTAACAATTCACCAAACCATCCCGATACAGGGACGAGCTAGCGTGACTTTGTCATTGGACGTAACAGCCATGTCAAAGGAATTGGATGAGTTTATAAACGAAATGAAGCGACTAGATTTTGTAGAATCCGCAGAAATTATTAGTTCTGGTGCTTTTTAAGGAGTGTTTGTTCATGGTTAATTCTCAAGTGGCTTATCTTGGACCTGAGGCATCTTTTACTCACTTGGCAACGCAGGCATTATTTCCCAATGTGTCATTGTTACCTATTCGAACAATTCCAGAGTGTATTGAGATGGTGAGCAACGGTCAAGTCGAAATAGCTGTAGTTCCTCTAGAAAATGCGTTAGAAGGAACAGTTCCTTTAACAATAGATTATTTATTTCACGAAGCCAATGTCTTTGTCATCGCAGAAATTCTTTCGCCGATTGCACAGCATTTAATGGTCCACCCAAAAAATGAAGAAAGATGGGAAGAAATTTCGAACATATACTCCCATCCTCATGCTTTGGCTCAGTGCCATAAATATTTGTATTACCGATTTGGCAAGGTTCCTTTAGAGCAAGCTTCCTCTACAGCGGCAGCAGCCAAATATGTATCCGAGCACAGCGATCAATGTATTGCAGCTATTGCAAATACTTCTGCTGCAGAAGAATATGGATTGAAAATCGTAGAACGAAATATTCACGATTTCCATTTTAACCACACTCGTTTTTTTGTACTTTCCAAGATGAAAAAAAGAGTGGAGGAAATAGGTCATAATGGACAAATTAAAACGACTGTTATGATTACTTTGCCAAAAGATGACCGATCCGGTGCTTTACATCAAGTACTTTCTGTATTCGCTTGGCGTCAACTGAACTTAAGTAAAATCGAATCTCGTCCTTTAAAGACGGGGCTAGGACAATACTTTTTTATTATCGATGTGCTTGAAAATGAAAAAGCACCTATGATGAAAGGTGCAATGGAAGAACTACTAGCTTTAGGGTGTGAAGTAAAATCCCTTGGCTCCTACTATACATATGAAACAAAAGCGGAAGCAGCCTCTAACTGAGGTGCTTCCTTTTTTTATATGTTAAAGAAGTGATTATTTGAATGGCTATCAATACCTTTTAGCTCGATTGTGAATGTCATCATACTAGTTTCAATCTGTGGCATTATCCCTCCAACACATAGCCTTTTGCACGTATTGCTTCGATTCCCCGATGTAAAATTTCTTCATTCGGTGCGGATAACAAATGAATATGGAGTCCGGCAGTTAGCTCTAATAAAAATGACGCTTCTGTTTCGCGAACCTTCTTTAAAAAGTTTTCTACGTCGTGTCGATTAGAAACCATAATAGAGGAAGTGATTTCTCCATATACGGGATGCTCTACTGTAACGCTTTCTACTGTGACACCTGCATCTACTAACGTTAGTAACTCGTCTTCTGTATCTTCAGGTTGATGATTACAGGCAATTCGTTTTTGTATAAAATTACCTTCCTCTTGATTAGGCAGTAATATATAACCTTGACTAGTAGACATAATAGGATGATTGGTCGCCTTTAATAAGGTAACGTCACTAACTATGACCTGCCTACTAACATTAGCAAGCTTAGCAAGATCAGCTCCAGTTATGGGGACGTTCTGCTCCTTTAAATAGGTCACAATCCATTCTCTTCGTTCTGTACCTTTTAATTTTTTCAATGTAATTCCCTCCAACCTTGCATAACAGTATAGTTATTATTCATAAGTTTATCATGAAGGGGAGTAACATTGTTTTAAAATCTGTGACCATTTTTAGGTGTTACACATATTTTAATGTGAAGGAAGGAGGAAGACTTTGCAAATTCATATTGTCAAAAAGGGTGACACCCTTTGGAAAATCTCCAGAGAGTATGGAGTTTCTTTTGATGATTTAAAAAAGATTAATGCTCATTTAGCAAATCCAGAATATATAGTTCCTGGCATGAAAATCTTCATCCCGGAGACTAAAAAAGCAGAGACTATGCAGCATCCATACGGAGATAATCGCCCAAATAAAAAGGGGATGATGGGGGATGGAACGGCTCAGCCATATGATGGAAATCTTAAAAATATACAAAAATCTCAGCCAGCTCAAGTAGCTCCGGCACCTAAAGCTCAACAAGTACCCCAAGTTCCGCCTATACAAAAAGCTGAACCAATCCAGACAATGCCAACTATGCCACCAATTCAACCAAAATCTGAAACTAAAGCGATTCCAATACCTATCCCAATTCCAATTCCAGTTACCGAATCAAAACCAGCACCCGCACCGAAACCAGTACCAAAACCAGTTCCCAAACCTACACCTAAGCCAGTTCCAGCACCAGCACCTAAGCCAATAGCACAACCAGCACCAAAACCAGTGCAACCTATTCATCCAAAACCAGTTCAGCCGATTCAGGTACAACCGATGCCTGTACCTATGCCAATGCCTATACCAATTCCATGTCCGCCAATGCACCAGCCAGTATACACAATGCCATGTCCACCAATGCCTTGCCCGCCGATGCCATGTATGCCAGATCAGCCGGTACATTACTTGCCGTATGTGCAGCCAATGGCTGTTCAACCAGCTGCAACAGCTCCCATGCACATGACGGCAAAACCTGAATTTGAAATGCCATCACCAAATAGCTGGATGCTAATTGAGTCGACGAGCATGACAGCAGAGGGACAGGTAGAATTTAGTGCTGCGCCTAGTCATCCACGTATGCATGTAGAAGAAAAAGTTCATGAACAAGTGATGCAAATGTTTGTTGAGGATCCATCATCTGCAATGGAAATGGCTTATGATTATATGCACCATGCTCAACAGCCGCAAGTGCACGATACCTATGTTCAACCGCAATATCAGCAGTACCCTGCATATGACCGAGTCCAATGTTCATCATGTGGAGGCTCTAACGATGCACAGCCAGAAATGTATGCACACAACCCATATTTAGGTGGCTATCCTTGCCCTCCACAACATTTTTACCAACCAAATTTTCATTGCCCACCATATCCTCATAGACACTTTTAAATGTGGATACGTATATAAAGCAAATTAAAAAGAATGTGTGGAAGTGGAAAAAGGAAGACGGTATTTTTTCAGTTAAGAAATATGCTTCCCAGGAACAGGCTGCAAAAATCGGTTATATTCATGATGAACTTTCTGCACTCAAAAAACCATTTGTCCTACCCATTATTCCAACTACGCAAAAAGGGTATATCATTCAGCCGTGGTTCGAAAATAGTCGAGCAGTAAGCTACAAAGATAAAAAAGATCGATTAGCGACGTACACTTTACTGAAAAGAATGCATGGAACGAGAAGGAAAATAGAATGGGAAAAGAGCCCGTTTCTTTATCCGTTTAACCTTATCTCTAAATGGCAAGCTAGGTACTTCAAGGTTTCAGAGATCGTGCCATTTATAGAATCGTATATTGGGTATAACCAGACTAAATTGCTTTTACATTATGGAGAGATTGCTCTTAGTGAAATTCGACCATTTAGTTTGAAGAATTTAACCCTTTTACATGGTGATGTCGTTCATCATAATTTTCTAGTAAGAGATGATACGTATAAGATGATTGATTTTGATTTAGCAGTGCTAGGTCCAAAGGAAATGGAGTTTATCCTATGGATTCATCGAGTACTACCTGAAATGGACTACAATATTGAGTTATTTTTAAATGAGTTTCCAGAATTAGAGAGAATAATGTCCAAATACAAAGAAGCAATCATGTATCCGAATGAATTATATAGAGAATGGTTATATGCATTTGCCTTACCGGAAGAACGTAAACAAAAGTTTATAAATCAGCTTATTCCGTATACGAACAAAGCTTTAACAAATTGGCCTATTTTATGCTATAATTTAAGTCAGCTATAATAGTTTACATGTAGTGGTCGCTCAACGATTGGGCGGCCCTCTTTGTTTGATATGTTATAATGATTAGAAGGATTGGTGGGAAATAAAGTATGTATGATTACATAAAAGGACAAGTCACTCGAGTGACACCTGAATATGTTGTGGTAGAGCAACAAGGAATTGGCTATCAATTGTTTACGCCTAATCCGTTCGCCTTTAAAAGAAGTGAGGAAGAAACGCAAGTCTTTACCTATCTACATGTAAGAGAGGATGCCCAACAATTAATGGGCTTTCCTACCTTAGCACAAAGAGAGCTATTTCGAAAATTGATCCTTGTATCGGGTATTGGTCCGAAAGGTGCATTAGCCATACTAGCAAGTGGGGAGCCGACACATGTGATTCAAGCAATTGAAAGAGAAGATGAATCATTCTTGGTCAAATTTCCTGGAGTAGGTAAAAAAACTGCAAGGCAAATGATTTTAGATTTAAAAGGCAAATTAAATGACCTGATTGATATCGAACAGATAGAATTTGAGGACGATGAGCCGAGCCTATTTACTGAAAATGATACAGTTCATGAAATGGAAGAGGCTATGCTAGCGTTAACGGCTTTAGGATACTCGGAAAAAGAGTTATCCAAAATTCGTCCTAAGCTGAAAGCGAATCATGAATTGACTACAACTGACCAGTTCATGAAAAAATCATTGCAGCTACTATTCTCTGGTAAATAAGAAAGGAGGAGTTTTGTTTGTCAGAACGTGTTATTTCCAGTGAAATTTCTTCCTATGATGAACCTTTTGAGCAATCCCTCCGTCCTCAGTTATTATCTCAGTATATTGGGCAAGATAAAATAAAGCATAACCTAGCTATTTTTATTGAAGCTGCCAAAATGAGAAACGAGAGCTTGGATCATTGTTTACTATATGGTCCACCGGGACTTGGTAAAACAACGCTTGCTGCTGTTATAGCCAACGAAATGGATGTTCAATTACGAATGACTAGTGGTCCAGCAATCGAACGCCCAGGCGATTTGGCGGCAATTGTTAGCTCTTTGGAGCCTGGCGATGTATTATTCATAGATGAAATTCATCGTTTAAACCGCTCGATTGAAGAAGTTCTTTATCCAGCGATGGAAGATTTCTGTCTAGATATTGTAGTCGGAAAAGGACCTTCGGCTAGAAGTGTCCGTTTGGATCTACCTCCCTTTACATTAGTTGGAGCAACAACAAGAGCAGGCGCACTGTCTGCCCCATTACGGGATCGCTTTGGAGTGCTGCTTCGTTTGGATTACTATGATGAAGAAGCCCTTACGTCAATTGTATTAAGAAGCGCAGAGCTATTTAATGCAGCGATTGATCATGAATCAGCTGGGGAAATTGCCCGTCGCTCTAGAGGCACCCCGCGTATTGCCAATCGTTTGTTAAAAAGGGTTAGGGATTATGCTCAAGTAAGAGGTAATGGTAACATTACGATAACTATTGCTAAAGAAGCATTGGAACTATTACAAGTCGATCCTAGAGGCTTGGATCACATCGATCATAAGCTAATCCATGCGATGATTGAACGTTTTAGAGGTGGCCCTGTAGGGTTAGACACTATTGCAGCAAGCATTGGAGAAGAGTCTACTACTATTGAGGATGTCTACGAGCCTTATTTAATGCAAATAGGCTTTATACAACGATCTCCTCGTGGAAGAATTGTAACTCCACTTGCTTATGAACATTTCGGAATACCATTACCAATCGATGAAAACAATTAATAAAGGATGTCCTTATAAATGAGAGTAGAAGATTTTGATTTTGATTTACCAGAAGAGTTAATTGCACAAGTACCTTTAGCTGATCGGACAAGCAGTAAGCTGTTAATAACAGATTATGCGAACGAAAAGCTAACACATACAAATTTTTCTAAAATAATAGATGAATTACATGAAGGGGACTGCTTGGTACTAAATGACACGAAGGTAATGCCTGCCCGTCTAATGGGAACAAAAGAAGATACTGGTGCCAATATTGAAGTGTTATTGCTAACGCAGTTGGAGGGCGACGAATGGGAAACCCTTGTCAAACCAGCAAAACGAGTAAAAATAGGCACAAAAATAGTATTTGGTGAAGGATTATTAAGTGCCATTTGTACAGGCTTAAAAGATCATGGAGGTAGAATATTCCGTTTTGAGTATACTGGAGTGTTTTTTGAGGTATTGGATATGCTTGGTGAGATGCCGCTACCTCCTTATATTCATGAAAAGTTGGAAGATAAGGATCGTTATCAAACAGTTTATGCGAAGGAACAAGGATCAGCTGCGGCTCCAACAGCAGGCTTGCATTTTACAACAGAGCTGCTGGAGGATATAAAAGCAAAAGGCATTAAAATTGCATTTGTAACACTGCATGTAGGCTTGGGTACCTTCAGACCTGTAAGTGTGGATTCCATCGATGATCATGAGATGCATTCGGAATTCTATCGAATCACACAGGAGACTGCAGAATTGATTAATGGAGTAAAGGAAGCGGGCGGTAAAGTAGTGGCAGTAGGAACTACTTCCACTAGAACATTGGAAACCGTCGCTACTAAATTTGATGGTACACTAAAAGAAGACAGCGGCTGGACGTCCATTTTCATTTATCCGGGATATGAATTTAAATGTATTGATGGAATGATTACTAACTTCCATTTACCTAAATCCACACTTGTCATGCTAGTAAGTGCTTTAACATCAAAGGAATTTATACTTAAGGCATACCACGAAGCAATTGAGCAGCGTTACCGCTTCTTTAGCTTTGGAGATGCGATGTTTATAAAAGGAAGGAACTATTAAATGACTGCAATTACGTATGAATTAATAAAAAAAGATAAACAAACCGGAGCCCGTCTTGGTATCGTACATACACCTCACGGATCTTTCGAAACACCAACCTTTATGCCAGTTGGTACACAAGCAACTGTTAAAACAATGGCACCAGAAGAGATTAAAGAGATGGACGCAGGAATAATTCTGAGTAACACTTACCATCTGTGGCTTCGTCCTGGACATGATATTATTCGTGAGGCTGGCGGATTACACAAATTTATGAATTGGGATCGAGCAATTTTAACAGATTCTGGTGGCTTCCAAGTATTTAGCTTAAGCGATATGCGTAAGATAGAAGAAGAAGGTGTGCATTTCCGCAATCACTTGAATGGGGATAAGCTATTTTTAAGTCCAGAAAAGTCGATGGAGATTCAAAATGCACTAGGCTCTGATATTATGATGGCCTTTGATGAATGCCCACCTTACCCAGCTACTTTCGAATACATGAAAGCATCTGTAGAGCGTACGTCTCGTTGGGCAGAACGTTGCTTAACTGCTCATACAAACACAGATAAACAGGGCTTATTTGGTATCATTCAAGGTGGAGAATATGAAGAGCTTCGTCGCCAGTCAGCGAAGGATTTAATTTCATTAGATTTCCCAGGTTATGCTATTGGTGGTTTATCAGTCGGTGAACCAAAAGATGTCATGAATCGAGTGTTAGATTTCACAACACCTTTAATGCCTGACAACAAACCTCGTTACTTAATGGGAGTGGGCTCTCCGGACTCACTTATTGATGGTTCAATTCGTGGTGTGGATATGTTCGACTGTGTACTGCCTACACGAATTGCTCGTAACGGAACTTTCTTTACTCACAAAGGTAGATTAGTGATTAAAGGAGCTAAATTTGCTAGAGATTTTGGTCCTATTGATGAAAAATGTGATTGCTATACATGCAAAAACTATTCAAGAGCATATATTCGCCACCTTTTCAAGGCAGATGAAACCTTCGGACTAAGACTAGCGTCGTACCATAATCTTCATTTCTTGATGAAATTAATGGAAAATGTGCGCCAAGCAATTAGAGAAGATCGTCTACTCGACTTTAAAGAAGAGTTTTTTGAAGAGTATGGGTATAACAAACCAAATGCAAAAAACTTCTGATTCTTGTATACTGTATAAAGAGGAAAAGGAGGGGAAATATTAATGGAATTTGCAGGTTTATTGCCAATTATTGCTATGTTCGTCGTTATGTGGTTTTTTATCATTCGACCAGCGCAAAAGAGACAGAAAAGTACTGCCGAAATGCAAAGTAATCTAAAGCGTGGAGATCATATTATTACAGTAGGTGGCTTACACGGTAAGGTAGATGCAGTGGATGATCAAACAATTTATGTAGTCGTAGCTGATGGTACTCGTTTACAATTTGAACGTGTTGCAGTTGGACGAGTAGTAACAGACTCTACAATTTAAGTAAAAGAACTTACTCTCTTATGAGTAAGTTCTTTTTTTTGTGGGCAAGATACATTTGAGGTGAATTCTATGAATGATACTCTCATAATTATTTTCCGTACAATAGCATTGTATTGGATTATATTAGCTATTTTGAGGATTATGGGAAAAAGAGAAGTTGGCGAGCTAAGTATTTTTGACTTAGTTGTCTTTTTGTTGATTGCCGAAGTGGGTTCCGTTGCAATTGATAATCCAGAAAGTAATTTTTGGCATGCTTTTTTACCAATGGGAATCTTGCTGATTATTCAACTGATTGCCTCGTAT